>JAGQUI010000114.1 GCA_020438595.1 Propionibacteriaceae bacterium
GTCAGCAACGGCGAGCGGATCATGGTCTTCAAGGACATGGGCCTGGTCTCGCAGGTGTTCGACGAGCCCACGCTGAACTCCCTGAACGGCTTCATGGCGGTGGGGCACTGCCGCTACTCGACCACCGGCGCGAGCACCTGGGACAACGCCCAGCCCACCTTCCGCGGCGCCGGCGACTTCGGCCTGGCGCTAGCCCACAACGGCAACCTGACCAACACCGACGAGCTCGAGGCGTGGCTGGAGCAGAGCGTCGAAGCGTCCGAGGTACCCCGCAAGAACCGGATGGACTCCACCTCCGACACCGCGCTGGTCACCGCGCTGATGACCGCCCACGCCGAGCGTGGGCTCGGGGACGCCGCGCTCCAGGTGCTGCCCCGGCTGCAGGGCGCGTTCTGCCTGGTCTTCTCCAACGAGCGGACGCTGTTCGCCGCCCGCGACCCCCAGGGCCTGCACCCGCTGGTGCTGGGCCGGCTCTCCAACGGCTGGGTGGTGGCCAGCGAGACCGCGGCGCTCGACATCATCGGCGCCTCGCTGATCCGGGAGGTGGAGCCCGGCGAGTTGATCTGGATCGACGAGTCCGGCCTGAACAGCGCCCGGTTCGCCGAGGCCGACCCGAAGGGCTGCCTGTTCGAGTACGTCTACCTGGCCCGTCCCGACACCCTGGTCTCCGGACGCCGGGTGCACGCCGTGCGGGTCGAGATCGGCCGCACCCTGGCCATGGAGGCCCCCGTCGACGCCGACCTCGTGATCCCGACCCCGGAGTCGGGCACGCCGTCCGCGATCGGGTACGCGGAGGCGTCCGGCATCCCGTTCGGCCTCGGCCTGGTCAAGAACTCCTACGTTGGCCGCACGTTCATCCAGCCGTCGCAGACGATCCGCCAGCTCGGCATCCGGCTCAAGCTGAACCCGATCCGGGACATGATCGAGGGCAAGCGGCTGGTCGTGGTGGACGACTCGATCGTGCGCGGCAACACCCAGCGCGCGCTGGTCAAGATGCTCCGCGAGGCCGGCGCCGCCGAGGTGCACGTGCGCATCTCGTCCCCGCCCGTGCAGTGGCCGTGCTTCTTCGGCATCGACTTCGCCACCCGCGCGGAACTGATCGCGCCCGGGCTCAACACCGACGAGATCTGCCGGTCGCTGGGTGCCGACTCGCTGGGCTACATCAGCCTCGAGGGGCTGACCGCGTCCACCGGGGTGAGCGGACGCCGGCTCTGCCGGGCGTGCTTCGACGGCGTGTACCCGGTGCCGATCCCGGCGGACCGGGCCCGCCAGATGGGATTGGAGCAGAAGTTTGGCTGCTGAGAGCGCATACGCCGCCGCCGGCGTGGACATCGATGCCGGCGAACGGGCCGTGGAGTTGATGAAGGCGTCGGTCGCCGCGAGCCACCGGCCCGAGGTGCTCGGCGGGCTGGGCGGCTTCGCCGGGTTCTTCGACGCCTCCGCGCTCGCGGGCTACTCGCGTCCGGTGCTCGCCACCTCCACCGACGGGGTGGGCACCAAGGTCGCGATCGCCCGCGCCATGGGCGTCTACGACACCATCGGCTGGGACCTTGTCGGCATGCTCGTGGACGACCTCGTGGTCACCGGAGCCGAGCCGCTGTTCGTCACCGACTACATCGCCTGCGGCAAGGTCTACCCCGAGCGGATCGCGGCCATCGTCCGCGGCATCGCCGAGGCCTGCACCGCCGCCGGGGCCTCGCTGCTCGGGGGCGAGACCGCCGAGCACCCCGGCCTGATGCAGGCCGAGGACTTCGACGTCGCCGGGGCCACCACCGGGGTGGTCGAGTACGACGCGATCCTCGGCGCCGACCGGGTGCGCGCGGGGGACGCGGTGCTCGCGCTCGCCGCGTCCGGCCTGCACTCCAACGGCTTCTCGCTGGTGCGCCACGTGGTCGCGAAGGCCGGCTGGGCGCTGGACCGCGAGGTGCCCGAACTGGGCACCACGCTCGGTGAGGCGCTGCTCACGCCCACGCGGGTGTACGCGAAGAACCTGCTCGCGATCATCGCCGCGTGCGAGGTGCACTCGATCAGCCACATCACCGGCGGCGGGCTGGCGAACAACCTGGTCCGGGTGCTGCCCGACGGCGTCCTCGCCGACCTCGACCGGGCCACGTGG
Source organism: Propionibacteriaceae bacterium (assembly GCA_020438595.1). The sequence goes on from JAGQUI010000114.1 coordinate 2,117, forward strand.
ACGCCGCCGCCGGTCTTCGGCCTGGTGCAGGAGCTCGGCGGCATCTCGCAGCCCGACATCGAGGCCACCCTGAACCAGGGGGTGGGCATGGCGCTGGTGCTGCCGGAGTCCTCGGTGGCGCGGGCGCAGCGCGAGGCGGAGGCCGCCGGCATCGCGTCCTGGGTGGTCGGCACCGTCCGCTCCGCCCCGGGGGCACCGGCCCGGGTCGAACTGCGCGGGGACCACCCCCGCTGAGGCGTCTCAGGGGGCGAGCCACGGTGTCCACGACGGCGTGAGCGTCGTCTTTGCGGCGGTGCCCTGAACAGGTACCCTTGGCGTCACGACAAAACTTTGAATCTTGAAGCGGCTACGACCGCTGCGAAGGGGGCTGACCTCATGGGGCGCGGCCGTGCGAAGGCGAAGCAGACCAAGGTCGCTCGCGATCTGAAATACCGTTCCTACTCCACCGACTTCTCGTCGCTGGAGCGGGAACTGCGCGGGGACTCCTACGATCCCGAGATCGTGACCGAGGAAGAGGCCGAGGACGAAGACGACGACCAGTACGCCGACCTCGCCGATCGCTACACCGACGACGAGGACGACGAGCCCGGGAGTTACCGCCGGATCAGCTGATCGCTGATTCGCCCCTCGCGATCCCTGAGGAGCGGTCCCGCCGAGCCGCGCGACCCAACCTCCGCCCCCTGAGGAGCGGTCCCGCTGAGCGCGCGACCCAAACCCCGCTCCCTGAGGAGCGGTCACGCTGAGCCTGCGAAGCGAGACCGCGTCACGAAGGGCGGGTCAGTGCACGGCCTTGAGGCCGACCACCCCGCCGATGATCATCGCCACGAACAGCAGGCGCAGGGCCGTGGCCGGCTCGGTGCCGTTCACCATGCCGTACCCGACGGTGAGCACGGCGCCGATCCCCACCCAGACCGCGTAGGCCGTCCCGGTGGGCAGCTCGCGCATCGCATAGGCCAGCCCACCCATGCTGAGCAGCAGGGCGACGCCGAAGACGACCGACGGTACGGGACGGCTGAATCCCTCCGAGCGGCCGAGGGCGATCGCCCACACGGATTCCAGGACGCCGGAGAGCACAAGAACGAGCCAGGACATGACGAGCCTCACTGGCCGTCTTGTCGCACACCGGGTACGGCTCCCTCGTCCGGGCCCCCGGATCGGGGGTCGGAGCCAATTCTCTCACAGGAAGCAGGGCCGAACGGCGCTGCCCGCCCGGAACCCACCTTTGTCGGGTTATGGGGACCGCTGGCCCACTCGCCTGCTGTCCGACCCACTTTAGTCGGGTTCTGCCCCCGAACCCGGCCGCCATAGCCCGATGAAAGTGGGTCTGTGCGGCCTGAGCCTTCGACCGGCCGCTGATATGCCTACAAACGTGGATCACGATCGGGTGGCTCGGCCGGGACGCGTCACTCCGGCCTGCGCTGGTCGAACACCGGCCAGGGCTCGGCGAGTTCGGCGGGCGGCGCCGGCCAGGGCTGGCCCTCGGCCCAGCTCTCGGTCGGCACGTCGTCCGGCTCGGCCGTGAGCGCGGCCGCCGGGACGCCGTGGAGCCGCCACTGCTCGAGCTGGGCGGCGAGAGCCGAGGCATCCGGCCCCTCGACCCGCCAGCGCTGCTCGCCCACCTGTTCGCCCGTCCGCTGGACTGCCCTCTGCGCGAAATCGATCGTCGTCGAGGCCGCGAGCGCGCCCTGGCGGCGACCGCGGGACAGCACGGCATTGGTGCCGACGACGGCCACGAGGACGGCCGGAAACCTGATGGCTCCGGCGATGATGGCCACGACCACGGCCAGCGACGCAACGATGATCGCTGCCCGGGCGATCCGGTAGGTGCCGGCGGTGTACGTCCAGGCCAGGTGCCCACCGGGCATCCGGCGGACGTCGAGGCGGTCCAGGCTGCGGAAGTGGTCGCGCACGCCCCGAGCGTAGCTCGCGCTCAGTAGCGGCTCGCGGCGGCGACCGCCCGGTCGCCGTAGCCGCCGCCGAACAGGACGGCGTGCACGAGCAGGGGGTGCAGCTGGTGCAGCGGCACCAGGTCGCGCCAGCCGGACGGCAGGTGGGCGCTCGCGTCGGCGTAGGCGGCGAAGACGTCTTCCAGGTACGACAGGCCGAACAGGGCCAGCATGGCCAGGTCGGTGATCCGGTGGCCGCCGTGCGCGGCTGGGTCGATCACGGTGGCGGAGTCGCCGCTGAACAGCACGTTGCCCGACCACAGGTCACCGTGCAGGCGGGCCGGGGGAGCGGCGTCGTCGAACTCGCCGTCCGCGAGCCGTTCCGCGAGGGCCTCGATGGTGGCCAGCCCGGGCCGGGACAGGGCGCCGGAGCGGGCGGCCGTCCGGGCGTAGGGCAGCACCCGTTCGGCCGCGTAGAACGCGCCCCACGTGTCGTGCGGACGCAACGTCAGCGGCGCGTCGCCGATGTAGCCGTCGCCGGACCAGCCGTCCGGGCCGGTGCCGAACGCGGCCGCCCCCGCGTCGTGGGTGGTGGCGAGCTGGGCGCCGAACCGCGCCGCAGCCGCCGCGGTCGGACGGGCTTCCACGACGCGTCCGACGGTGATGCTGCAGGCATCCACCGCCAGCACCGGCGCGACCGGGACGCCGCCGGGCACCGCGAGCCAGCGCAGTCCGGCCGCCTCGACTCCGAAGAAGCCGGCCGGCGCGCCTGAGCGCCGCTTGGTGTACCCGTCCACGCTCCGACCGTACTGGACGTCGCTGCGGCGGCTCAGGGGTGCGCGGTCGTGGTCGCGTCGGCCGCGTCGCCCCGGAGCCTGCCGCTCAGCCACGCGCCGATCGCCAGCACGGCGCCGAGCGCCCCGATCACGAGCAGGGGAGTCACCACGGGGGAGCCGGTGGCGTCGGTGATCATCCCGGCGACCGGCCGCAAGTCCGCGCCGAGCCAGGAGTCCAGCGCCCGGATGGTCAGGAACCAGCCGAGGCCGACCACGGCGGCCCCGCCGAGCAGGCTGAGGCCGAGCCCGATCACCGGTTCCCGCACGCCCGGCCACACCCAGATCGTCGCGATCGCGAGGCCGAGCGCCAACCACGGCAACCAGGCGGACGCCAGGTCGAGCACGCGGTAGCCGGCCTGCATCAGGGGGAGCGAGGCCGGGTCGATCGTGAGCACGGTGATGCCGCCGGTCACGTCGGGGACCTGGGCGATGACCGGGACGCCCGCGTCGATCAGCGCCTGCTGCACCGCTGCCACGTACGGCGCGTACGGAAGCTGCACCACGCCCTCCTCGAGTTGCAGGTCCGCATACTCGCCCGTGAGCTGGGCGAGAAGTTGCTCACGGGCCAACTGGAGGCTCTCGATGGTGGCGTCGGTGAACGCGTCGCTCGCCACGATGTCAGCCACCACGCTAGTCACCAGCGTGCGGATCGTCGCGTTGTCGGCCACGCCGAACTGGGTGACGACCGCGTCGGTGAGCTTCGTGGTCACCACCTGCTGCATCGCGCTCGATCGCACCACCGGGGAGTACGCCGCGCCGAAGGTATCCGAGTCGCTGAGCAGTGCGTGCGTCCAGCCGGCCACCGGTGCGAGAGCGGCGGCGAGCCCGGCGAAGACCGCCACCACGATGCCGGCTACCCTCCGGCCGGGAGTCACCCCTCGCCCACCTGTTCGGCCAGTTCCAGCCACTGCTCCTCCAGGGTCTCCTGACGATTCACAGCCTGCTCCAGTTCCGCGCCCAACGCCACCAGCTTCTCGTAGTCGGCGGCGTGCGCGTCGAGTTCCGCGTGCAGTTCCTCGATCCGGGCCCCGGCCTTCGCCAGCTGGGACTCCACCCGGGCCAGGTCCTTGCGGGCCTGGCGCTGCACGGCGGCGTCGGTGGCGGTGGGACGCGGAGCCCCGGCCCGGCCACCGGGTTCCTCGGGGACCGCTGCCGCACGACGGCGCTCCAGGTACTCCTCGACCCCGCCGGGCAGCAGGACGCAGCTGCCGTCCCCGAGCAGGGCGTACTGCACGTCGCAGGTGCGCTCCAGGAACCACCGGTCGTGGGAGACCACGATCAGCGTGCCCGGCCAGCCGTCCAGGTGGTCCTCGATCACGGTGAGCGTGTCGATGTCGAGGTCGTTGGTGGGCTCGTCCAGCAGCAGCACGTTGGGCTCGCTGAGCAGCAGCCGCAGGAACTGCAGCCGGCGCCGCTCACCGCCGCTCAACTCGCCGATCCGGGTGACCAGGCGCTGGCCCGAGAACCCGAAGTCCTCGAGCAGGTTGGACGCCGAGGACTCCTTGCCGGTGGCCAGTTTCACCTGCCGCTGCAGCCGTTGCACCGACTCCAGCACCCTCTCGCCCGGGTCGGGTGGACCGAGTAAGGAACCGTCCCCAACTTGGTCCGGACCGGGTTGGGGACGGTTCCTTACTCGGTCCACCGCGGCGGCGTCCTGACTGAGGTAGCCGATCCGCAGGGTCTTCCCCTGCTTCACCCGTCCGGCCTGCGGCGCCACCTCGCCGGCCAGCAGGCGCAGCAGCGTGGTCTTTCCCGACCCGTTCACCCCGACGATCCCGATCCGGTCGCCCGGCCCGATCGACCAGTCCAGGTGGTCGACGAGCGCCCGGCCGTCGGGCAGCGCGTAGGTGAGGTGGTGCAGGTCGAACACGTCCTTGCCGAGCCGGGCGGTGGCGAACTCGCGCAGCCTCAGCGAGTCCCGGGCCTCGGGCTCGTTGCGGATCAGGGCGTTCGCCGCCTCGATCCGGAACTTCGGCTTCGACGTGCGCGCGGGCGGGCCGCGGCGCAGCCAGGCGAGCTCCTTGCGCAGCAGGTTCTGCCGCCGGGCCTCGTTCGCCGCCGCCTGCCGGACCCGCTCGGCGCGGGCCAGCACGTAGGCCGCGTAGCCGCCGTCGTAGGCGTCCACGACCGCGTCGTGCACCTCCCAGACCCGGGTGCAGACCGCGTCGAGGAACCAGCGGTCGTGGCTGACCACCAGCATCGCGGTGCCGGCAGCCTGCAGCCGGTTCAGGTGCCCGGCCAGCCAGGCGACGGCCTCCACGTCCAGGTGGTTGGTGGGCTCGTCCAGGACCAGCAGGTCGTGCCCGGCCAGCAGGACGGCGGCGAGGCTGACCCGGCGCCGCTCGCCGCCGCTCAGGTCGGCGACCGGCTGGGCGAGGTCGAGGATGCCGAGCAGGTGCGTGACCACCGACCGCTTGCCCGCGTCCGCCGCCCACGCGTGGTCGGGCCGTCCGCCCACGACGACGTCGCGGATGGTCGCTCCGGGCGCGAAGTCCTCCACCTGGCCGAGGTGGCCGACGGTCGCGGACCGGTTGCGCACGACCTGCCCGGCGTCGGGCTCGCGCTCGCCGACGAGCAGTTCCAGCAGCGTGGTCTTGCCGTCGCCGTTGCGCCCGACCACACCCACCACGTCGCCGTGGTCGAGGCCGAGGCTCACCCCGTCCAGCAGGACGCGGGTGCCGAACGCGATCGAGATCCGTTCGGCGTTCACCAGGTTCGCCAAGGGACGCTGCTCAGCGCCCGCGCATCGCCTGCTTGGCGCCCTTCATCGACGGCATCGGGCCGCGGGGCATCGGCACCTTCGGCCGTACCGCGTCGAGCGCCCGCAGCCGGGCCTTCACGTCGGTGATCTGGCTCGGCTCGAGCTTCTTCGGCAGCTTCTTGATCGTGTCGGCCAGCTTGGCGAGCGGCACCTGGCCCTCGCCGTCGCCCATCACGATCGACGTGACCGGGACGCCGTAGGCGACCTGCTCGTGCTTCTTGGTCTCGGACGCGAGCAGCGTCTTCACCCGTCCCGCGTTGCCCTCGCCGACCAGCACGATGCCGCCCGGGCCGACCGCGCGGTGCACGATGTCGAGCTGCTTGGTGGCGGTGACCACCGGGGTGTAGAACCACTTCTTCTGGTCCAGCATGCCGAGGG
>JAGQUI010000115.1 GCA_020438595.1 Propionibacteriaceae bacterium
TCCGGGGGCCCGGATGGCCGGATCGCGACACGTCGCTAGGGTGCGGCCATGGACTACCTCGAGGTGAACCGGGCGAATTGGGACAGTCGCGCCCCGATCCATGCGGGCGGGTACGACATCGATCGGCTGTTGCAGGACGGGACGGCGCTCTCCGACGTGGTGCGCTTCGACCTGCCGCGCCTGGGCGATATCCGCGGCCTCGACGTCCTGCACCTGCAGTGCCACATCGGTACCGACACGCTCAGCCTGCACCGCCTCGGCGGACGCGTCACCGGGCTCGACCTGTCGCCGGTGTCGCTGGCCGAGGCGAGGAAGCTGGCGGGGCGCGCCGGCGCCGACATCGAGTACGTGGAGTCCGACGTGTACTCCGCGCCGCAGGCGCTCACCGGGCGCGGCTTCGACCTCGTCTACACCGGCATCGGAGCCATCGGCTGGCTGCCGAGCATCGAGCGGTGGGCCGAGACGGTGGCCGCACTGCTGCGTCCCGGCGGCCGGTTGTTCATCCGTGAGGGACACCCGGTGCTGTGGTCGTCGGTGGTGGCACAACTCGGCCCCGACCCGGTGGAGCGCGCCCAGCAACCCGACATCACCGCGGGGGGCGGCCTCGCGATCGCCCTCGAACTGCCGTACTTCGAGCGGGCCGAACCGCTGGTCTGGGTGGAGGAGGACACCTACGCCGGTGAGGGTCGAGTGGGTTCGCCGGAGTCGATGGAGTGGAACCACGGGCTGGCCGAGATCATCACCGCGCTGCTCGGGCGCGGCCTGCGGCTGACCTCGCTCACCGAGCACGACAGCGTGCCGTGGGAGGCGCTGCCCGGCCTGATGGAGTTCGACCCCGGAACCGGCGAGTACCGCCTGCGGGATCGCCCCGGGCGGCTGCCCGCCTCGTACACGCTGACGGCCGTCAAACAGTAGGGGACACCGCCGGTCCACGGATCGCCCTGCCCGGGGAACCCGGCAGCCCTGACCCAGCGGCTGCAGGGGAGCTAGTCGGCGAAGCCGGGTAGGTAGTCGCGCAGCACCTGGGCGAAGTTGGCCTTCACGTCCAGCTGGGAGAGCACCGCGATGCCGCCCATCCAGACCCGGTAGATCAGGGCGTACTCCGGCGGCACGTTCAGCCGGGTGGCGACGCCGGAGGAGTTCATGTCGCCGTGCACGCGGGAGAACTGGCCGCGCGCCCACTCCCGGTTGAAGGTGAACTCCTCGACGCTGGCCGGTTCGACGAACGGCGCGAGGTAGTCCAGCAGCTGCTGGCCGTCGATGGACGCCTCGACGAAGCCCTCCTCGGCCAGACCGGCGACCATCGGCTCGATCTCGCCGTCCACCGCGTGCCGGATCAGGCGTCCCATCGCCGCGGGCAGCCCGTCCGGCAGCCGCGAGACCAGCCCGAAGTCGACGATGCCGAGGCGACCGTCGGGCAGCACGAGGTAGTTGCCCGGGTGCGGGTCGCCGTGCAGGATGCCGGCCAGCGACGGGCCGGCGAACAGGAACGTGACGTAGTCGAGGGCACTGCGGTTGCGCTCGTCGGCGGGGCGGTCGATCAGCCCGGTGAGCTTCGTGCCGTCCACCCAGTCGCTGACCAGGACCCGCCGGGTGGCCTCGTGCACCTTCGGCACCACGAACCGCGGGTGCCCCTCCAGCGCGAGCGCCACCTGCTGCTGGGACGCGCCCTCGAGGGTGTAGTCGACCTCCTCGTTGATCCGCGCGGCGACCTCACGGGTCAGCGCGACCACGTCCAGGCCGCCGGACAGTGGCGACACCGCGGCAGCCAGCCGCTGGATCTGGCGCAGGTCGCTGGCCAGCGCCACGTCGGCGCCCGGGTACTGGATCTTGATCGCCACGGCCCGCCCGTCGGTGAGCGTGGCGCGGTGCACCTGGCCGATGGACGCCGCAGCCGCCGGGCGCAGGTCGATGTCGGTGAAGCGCCGACGCCAGTCCGGGCCGAGCTCGGAGCGCAGCACCGCCTGGGCTCGCGAGGACGGCATCGGCGGGGCCGCGTCCTGCAGCTTGCGCAGCCGCTCCCGGAACGGCCCGGCGAGGTCCTCGGGCAGCATCGCCTCGAACAGGCTGAGTGCCTGGCCGAACTTCATCGCGCCGCCCTTGAGTTCGCCGAGCACCTGGAACAGCTGCTCGGCGGCGGCGTCGCGCAGGGCGGCGTCGACCTCTTCCGCGGGCGTTCCCATCATCCGGCGGCCCATGCCGACGCCGGCGCGCGCGGCCGCTCCGAGGGGCAGCCTGAGCAGTTTCGCGCCGCGACCGAACGTGCTCTCGGGCAGCACCCGGCCGTCGTTGCGCTCGGTCGGTTCGGGAACGGTGGTCACCCGCACAGTCTGCCCGGTGGTTCAACCCGGCGGTACGAGACAGCCGCAGCCCGGGTGCGCGGGCCAGCTCCGGGTGGAGAGCCGGTAGTCGGGCAGGCCCAGTTCGAGAGCGGCGCCGCAGGTCTCCGGCGTCGCACCGGCGAACCACGCCCTGGCCTGCACCGCGGCGGTCGCGCCGGCCCAGGCCAGCAGCGTGGGCCCGGGTTCGACCTGCTCCCGGCAGAGCTGGGCGAGCAGGTGCGGCCAGCCGGCGTCCATCCGCACGCGGGTGAGGTCCTGGCAGCGGATGCACGGGGTCTGCCCTGGCACCACCAGCGGACCGACCACGGCCCGGTCGGGCTCGATCCGGACCACCAGGTGGGTGCGCCCCTCGCGGAACAGCGTGTCGGTGAGGGCGCGGTCGGGTTCGGTGGCGGACGGGGCGAGCAGGACGAGCTCGGGCCTGTCCGGACGGGGCGGCAGGACGGCCAGGCCGGACGGGTCGATCCGGGTGGCGTCGAGGCCCGTGCCGGTCAGGGCGTCCGTGACCGACGCGGCGAGCGCACCGGTGCCCACCACCAGGAGGGAGGGCGCGGGCCCGGGCTCGACCGGAGCCAGCAGCCCGGCGTCAGAGAGCCGGCCGAGGAGCCACTCCAGCCAGTGCGCGTCGAGCCTGGGCAGCAGCGTGCCGAGTTCCTCGTGCGTGCAGGGGTTGGCGAGCAGGCCGACCGCGTCCGCCAGCCCCGGCGGCACCCCCTCCAGGACCACGGACGGCGGGTCGAGGCCCACCTGCAGGACACCGGCGGACCGCCAGACGGCGGCCGCCGGCCGGACCAGCTTCATTCGCGGGGTGGGCGTCACATCCGGCAGGCTGCCTCCTCGCAGCCCACCCGGACAAGGTCTCCGGACGGACGGGCAACACCTGGCGCGAAACGGGCAACACCCGCCGGGCACAGCAAAGCGCCGGCCGCGGGGCCGGCGCTCTGCAGGTATCGATTCAGGCCTTGGGCAGGAACCGGGTCAGGTTGGTGCTGCACACGGGGCACTTCGCCTTCGCGATCCGGGTGCCCTTCTCGTTGACCACGACATCGCCGGTCGCGTCCCGGTGGTCCTTGCACTTCACGCAGTAGAACGAACCAGTGTAGGTGTCCTTGGCCACGTCTTTCCTCCTGTAGATCGGCTTCGCCCCCTGGTGGGGCTCGGCAGCGGGCTGCCGGTCAGTCTATGCCCCGTTCACCGCGGAAGGCAGCGTTCGGGGCCCGGCGTGCGAGAGCCCCCGGCCGCGGTTCCGCTTGCCTTCCCCTGCGAGCGGACCGGCCACCGGGGGCCTCGCGCTTAGAACGTAGTGCGCGGCCTGGCCGTCGGTCAACTGGAACTGTCTGCGGCGTGTCGTAACGTGTCGCCCATGACGCAGCCCGAGGTGGAGGTCCGGCGCAGTGCCCGGCGCCGGCGCACGCTCACCGTGTTCCGGGAACGCGGACGCCTGGTGGCCCTCGTCCCGGCCCGGCTCAGCGCCGCCCAGGAGCGCGACCTGGTGCCGCCACTGGTCGAGAAGTTCCTGCGCCGGGAGGCCCGGCGGAGCCTCCCCGAGCAGGACGAGGCCCTCACCCGGCGCGCGCGTGACCTCTTTCGCGCCTACCTCGCGCCGCGCACGGAGGTCCCGCTGCCCGCGTTCACCGTCCGCTGGGTGGGCAACCAGAACCGGCGCTGGGGGTCGTGCACCTCGGCGGACGGCAGCATCCGGCTGTCCGATCGCCTGCGCACGATGCCGCTGTGGGTCTCCGACTACGTGATCCTGCACGAGCTCGCCCATCTGTTCGAGCCGAACCACTCCGCGGCGTTCCACGACCTGCTCGCCGGCTATCCGCACCTCGAGCGCGCCCGGGCGTTCCTGCAGGGCTACCAGCACGCCACCGACTCCGGGCCGGACATGGACGAGTCCGACGACGGCGAGCCCGACGCCCTGTTCTAGGCGTCGCTGCCGCCTTCCTCGTCGAGGAGCCTGGCCAGTTCGGCGTCCAGGTCGTCGGGGGCTCCGGCGGTGTGGCCCTCGGCGGCGAAGCCGAGCGGGTCGGCCAGGTCGGCGGACGTCGGCAGCAGGTCGGGGTGGGCCCAGGCCGCGTCCCTCGCCTCGGTGCCCCGCGCCGACCGGGTGGCCGCCCACAGGTTCGCCGCGTCCCGGGTGCGGCGGGGCCGCAGCTCCAGGCCGACCAGTGCCTTCAGCGCCGACTCCGCCGGTCCGCCGGACGCCCGGCGTCGCCGCAGGGTCTCGGTGAGGGCGACAGCCGCCGGCATCCGGGTCCCGGTCACCTGCGCGACGACCTCGTCCACCCAGCCCTCGACCAGGGCGAGCAGCGTCTCCAGCCGCTCCAGCACCTCGCGCTGCTCGTCGGTGACCTGGGGCGAGAACAGCTCCCCGGCGAGCGCCTGGCCGGCGTCCTCCAGCTGGCCGGCGGTCATCGCCGAGCTCAGCTGGTTCTCGATCGCCTGTTCCAGGCCGTCGGGATCGATCGCGATGTCGCGGGCGTAGTGCTCGACGAGCGCCAGGAGCTGCGGCCCCAGCCAGCCGACCGCGCCGAACAACCGCTGCCGCGCGGTCTCGCGCACCGCGAGGAACAGCAGCACGTCGCCCGGATCCGCCTCCAGTCCGTCGGCGAACGCCGCGATGTTGGTGGGCAGCAGCGCCACCCGGGGATCCTCGGTGAGCGGGAGGCCGATGTCGCCGGCGCTGACCACCGTGGTGGCGAGGCTGGCCAGCGACTGGCCGACCTGGGACGCGAACATGCCCGACAGCGCCATCCGCATCATCGGCTCGACCGCCGCAGCCTCCTGGCCCTCGACCAGGCCGCGCAGCGCCACCCCGAGCTGGCTGACCACCGGACGCACGAGCTGCTGCCAGGTGGCGTAGGTGGAGTCGATCCACTCCCCACGGGTCCAAGCGGTCGCGGGCGCGCTGAGCCTGGCGAACGAGACCTCCTCGTCGAGCCAGAGGTCGGCGAGCGCCACCGCGTCCCGGAGCCGGCCCAGGTCGGCCGCGGTCGGCGTCGGGTCCGCGCCCGCCGCCGCGGTCGCACGGTGGATCACGTCCCGGGTGAATCCCCAGTTCATGCCGCTGGCGTCCGACTTGCCGAAGCTGGCCATCTGGGTCGTGAACGCGCCCATCATCCCCTGCATCCGGCCGAGCAGCTGTTCCAGGTCGAGCCGTCCGTCGGGGCCGGGGGTGATGCCGAACTGGGCCAGGAACCGCAGCAGTGCCTCCTCCTCGCCGTCGGGATCGGGACGGTCAGGGTCGACCGGGTCGGTCATGTGAAGGCTCCTCACGTGGCGTGTCCACCATTGTCCAACACCTGCCAAGTGACGTGTGGCCCGGCACGGTAGGGTCGTTGGTCGTAGCAGTGACCGGCCCGAGGGCCGCGGAAAGGGTGCCCGTGACCAAGCAGACGTGGACGGCGACGGTGTCGGCCGTGTTGTTCGTCGTGCTGGCTGCGGTGATCGCACTCGTCCCGGTGCCCTACGTCACCTGGTCGCCCGGAGCGACCCACGACCTGTTCGGCCAGGTCGACGGCGCGGACGTGATCACGATCACCGGCGCACCGACCTACGCCACCACGGGCGAGGTGCTGATGACCACGGTGGCCGTGACCGCCCCCGAGAGCACGCTCAGCCTGCCGGAGGCGTTCTTCGCCTACTGGCTCCCGTCGCGGGAGGTGCTGCCGCGGGCCGCGGTCTACCGCGAGGGCGAGAACCCCACCGACATCAGCCAGGGCGAGTCGCAGATGATGACCGACTCCCAGTCCGAGGCCGTGGTGGCTGCCCTGCGGCAGGCCGGGACAGAGGTGCGGACGTGGCCGATGGTCGAGTCGGTCACCGCCTCGGGCTCGGCGAACGGCATCCTCCAGCCCGGAGACCTGATCCAGAGTGTGACCGCCAACGGGAACACCTCGACCGCAGCCAGCATCCAGGTCGTGCAGGACGCGATCGCCAGCGCGGGCGTCGGCCGCCCGGTCGACTTCAAGGTGCTCCGGGGTGACGAGCTCATCCCGGTCACCGTGACCACGCGGGCCACCTCCGCGAACCCGGACAAGCCGATCATCGGAATCACGCTGACCTCGGGCTACACCTACGGGCCGGACGTGGCGTTCTCGATCGACCCCGCCGTCGGCGGGTCCAGCGCCGGACTCATGTTCGCGCTCGCGATCGCCGACAAGCTGACCAGTCGGGACATCATCTCGAGTCGCGTGGTCGCCGGCACCGGCACGATCGACGCGGACGGCACGGTGGGCGCGATCGGCGGCGTCCAGGAGAAGATCGCCGGCGCCGTGCGGGACGGGGCCACGATCTTCCTGCTGCCACGGGCGAACTGCGTCGACGTCGGCACGCCCCCGGCGGGTATCCGCCTGGTGCCCGTGGACAGCCTCCCCGAGGCGGTGGAGGCCCTGAACACCCTGAACAACCCGCAGGGGGCCGATTCGGTGGCGGGCTGCGGATGAGCGACGCCCTGGTCGCGGCACTCGTCGAGGTGGAGCGGCACGTAGGACGGCTGGGCTGGGACCAGCCGGCCAGGCTGTTCGCCCTGGTGCGGACGGCGGACCTGCTCGTGGCCGAGCCGAGCCTGGCCGAGCACCTGTCCGGGGCCACTCCGGACGGCTACAGCTCGATCGAGCAGGAGGACTTCCACCCGGGCACCGACCTGGCTGAGGCCCTGGCCAGGCTCGCCTGGCCGGAGACGGTCGGCGGCTGCGTCCTGGCCCTGGAGCGGGCGTTCCTGCCGGCCGAAGCGGACGCCGAACTCCCCGAGGACCCGGACGCCGCGGCCCGCGCGGTGGCCGAGCACCCGAACCGGCTGGACCTGCGGGTGGTGGTGGGGGTGACCAGGGACGGACTGAGCCACGGCGTGGCGCGCGTCCGCGGCGAGAACGGCGACCTGCTCTCGGGTGCCGATCTCGTTCCGGCGCTGGCTTCGGCCCTGGCGCATACATTGGAGTGACCGGCGCGCGCCGATGCGCGCGGATCAATGAGGAGTGAGCAGAGTGAACGTGTCGTCCCGGGTGTCGCGACGGGGCCCGCTGGTCCCGACCATCCTGGTGCTGGCCGGCCTGGTCACCGCCTTCGTGATCTTCTCCGAGCTGTGGACCACGAAGCTGTGGTTCGACTCGGTGGGCTATCCGCAGGTGTTCGGCACCCAGTTGCTCGCCCAGGTACTGCTGTTCGGCGGCTTCTTCCTGCTCATGGCGGCGATCGTGGGCGTGAACATGTGGATCGCGTTTTGGCTGCGTCCGACGGCGCGTCGCACCGGCCAGAGCGCGATCCTCGACCGCTACCGCGACCTGCTCGAGGCGAACATCTGGCTCGCGATCCTGGTCCCGTCGCTGTTCCTCGGGCTCGTCGCCGGGGCGTCCGCGGTGAGCCACTCGCTGGAGTACCTCGCGTGGTGGAACCGCTCGTCGTTCGGGTCGGCCGACCCGTTCTTCGGGCTCGATGTCGGGTTCTACGTGTTCGAGTACCCGATCTGGCAGGACGTGCTCTCCTTCCTGATGGGGGCGGTGTTCTTCGCCCTGCTCGCGGCGGCCGCCGTCCACTTCGCGGTCGGCGGGATCGCGTCGGGCCGCGGCACCGCCTCGAGCCGCGGCG
>JAGQUI010000116.1 GCA_020438595.1 Propionibacteriaceae bacterium
CCGAATGTCGCCGAAGCCGTGGAGGCGGGCGTCGAGTCCCACCTGCACCCGGTAGCTTCCTTCGACCTCGCCGACCACCCGGTGCCGAGCGGCCGCGAGGAGGTCTGGCGGTTCACTCCGCTGCGCCGCCTGCGCGGAATCCTGGACGGCACCCCCAGCGACCACCGCCTGGACTGGCACACCACGCTGCCCGAGGGCGTCGTGGTGCGCGAGATCAGCACCGACGACGCGATCGCGCTCAGCGTGCCCGCGCCGGTCGACCGCCCCTCCGCGCTCGCCGTGGCGCAGGCCGGGGGAGCGACGCTGGTCGAGGTGCCCGCCGGACGGGAGCTGCGTGAGCCGGTGATCGTCGAGCTGGTCGGCACTGATGCGGACGCCCAGGTCTACGGGCAGGTCGTGTTCTCCATCGGCGCGCACGCCAGCGCCACGATCGTGCTGCGGCACAAGGGCTCGGCGCGCTACGCGTCCAGCGTCTCCGTGCTGGTGGGCGAGGGTGCCAACTTGGCTTTCGTCGGCCTGCAGGACTGGGCGGACGACGCCGTCCACGTCGGCCACGTCGGCATGCGGATCGGTCGCGACGCGCACGTGCGCACCGTCACCGCCAGCCTCGGCGGCGACCTGGTCCGCCTGGTCGAGACCACCGAGTACGACGGCCCCGGCGGCGAGCTGGAGCAGTTCGGCCTCTACTTCGTCGACGAGGGCCAGCACATCGAACACCGCCTGTTCGTCGACCACAACGCCCCGCACACCCGCAGCCGGGTGGACTATCGCGGCGCGCTGCAGGGCGAGGGCGCGCACTCGGTGTGGGTCGGCGACGTGCTGATCCGCACCGTGGCCGAGGGCATCAACACCTACGAGACCAACAAGAACCTCGTGCTCACCGACGGCTGCCGCGCCGACTCGGTGCCGAACCTCGAGATCGAGACCGGCGAGATCGAGGGCGCCGGCCACTCCTCGACCACGGGCCGCTTCGACGACGAGCAACTGTTCTACCTGCGCTCGCGCGGCATTCCCGAGGACGAGGCGCGCCGGCTCGTCGTGCACGGCTTCTTCGCCGACATCATCCGCCGGATCGGCGTGCCCGAGGTGGAGACCCGGCTGCTGGCCGCGGTCGAGCGGGAGCTCGAGATCATCGTCGGCCATGCGGAGGCGACCGAGTGAGTTTCGTCCGCGCCTGCGCCGTCGCCGAGGTGCCCGTCGGCTCGGCGATCCCGATCGACCTCGGTGGTGACGCCGAGGTCGCCGTGGTGAACACCGCCGACGGCTTCTTCGCCATCCGGGACGTGTGCAGCCACGCCGAGGTGCCGCTGTCCGACGGTGACGTGGACGGCTGCACGCTCGAGTGCTACATGCACGGCTCGCGGTTCGACCTGCGCACGGGGTTGCCGCTCGAATTGCCGGCGGTCGCGCCGGTGCCCGTCTACCCCGTCCGCGTGGACGACGGGAACGTGTTCATTGACCCAGAGAATCCGATCAGAATCCAGGAGCAGTAAGTTGTCCGAACTCCGCATCACCGACCTGCGGGTCGAGGTCGAGACCGAGAGCGGCCCGAAGGAGATCCTGAAGGGCGTCAACCTCACCGTTCGCAGCGGCGAGGTGCACGCCATCATGGGCCCGAACGGCTCCGGGAAGTCCACCCTGGCCTACTCCATCGCCGGCCACCCGAAGTACACCATCACCGGTGGCTCGGTGACCCTGGACGGCACCGAGCTCACCCACCTCACGGTGGACGAGCGCGCCCGGGCCGGCCTGTTCCTGGCCATGCAGTACCCGATCGAGGTGCCCGGCGTGTCCGTCGCCAACTTCCTGCGCACCGCCAAGACCGCGCTGAGCGGCGAGGCGCCCAAGGTGCGCACCTGGGTGAAGGACGTCAACGCCGCGCTCGAGCGGATCGGGCTGGACGGCACCTTCGCGGGCCGTTCCCTGAACGAGGGCTTCTCCGGCGGTGAGAAGAAGCGCAATGAGATCGCCCAGCTGGAGCTGCTCAACCCGAAGTTCGCGATCCTCGACGAGACCGACTCCGGCCTGGACATCGACGCGCTGCGGATCGTCTCCGAGGGCGTGAACCGGTACACCGCGCAGGGCGATCGCGGCCTGCTGCTGATCACGCACTACACGCGGATCCTGAACTACATCAAGCCCGACTTCGTGCACGTGTTCGTCGACGGCCACGTGGTCACCGAGGGCGGCGTGGAACTGGCCGATCGCCTCGAGATCGAGGGCTACGACAAGTTCGTCCGCGCAGCCAGGGTCGATGCCTGAGCCGAGTGCCACCATCGCCGGGACGGCTACCGTCCCGGCGGACGGCTACGACGTCGCGCGGGTGCGCAGGGACTTCCCGATCCTCGACCGCACGATCGGGGGCCGTCCGCTGGCCTACCTCGACTCCGCGAACACCTCGCAGAAGCCGAAGACGGTGGTCGAGGCCATCGCGCGCCACTACCTGGAGCACAACGCGAACGTGGCCCGCGCCATGCACACCCTCGGCGGCGAGGCCACCGCGGCCTTCGAGGGCGCCCGGGAGAAGGTCGCGCGGTTCATCGGGTCGGCCGACAGTCGCGAGGTGGTGTTCACCAAGAACGGCTCGGAAGCGCTGAACCTCGCCGCGCACACCCTCGGCGGCCGGCTGGAGCCCGGCGACGAGATCGTGATCTCGGTGCTCGAGCACCACTCGAACATCGTGCCGTGGCAACTGCTCGCCCAGCGCACGGGCGCGATCCTGCGCTGGTTCGACATCACCCCGGACGGGCGGCTCGACCTCGCGGGCGCCACGGCGGAGGGCCTGATCAACCCGCGCACCAAGATCGTCTCGGTCGCCTGGGTGTCCAACGTGCTGGGCACCGTCAACCCGGTCCGGGAGATCGCTGCGCTCGCCCACCGGGTGGGTGCGCACATGGTGGTGGACGGCTCGCAGGGCGTGCCGCAACTGCCCACCGACGTGACCGCCCTGGGCGCCGACCTGATGGCCTTCACCGGGCACAAGATGCTCGGCCCGACCGGCATCGGCGTGCTCTGGGGCCGCTACGACCTGCTGGAGACGCTGCCGCCGTTCCTCGGTGGCGGGGAGATGATCGAGGTGGTCCGGCTCACCGGCTCCACCTTCGCCAAGCCGCCGGCGCGGTTCGAGGCCGGGACGCCGCCGATCGCGCAGGCCGTGGGCCTGGGCGCGGCGATCGACTACCTGGAGCGGATCGGCATGGCGAACGTCGCCGCGCACGAGCAGCGGATCACCGCGTACGCGCTGTCCCGGCTGCAGGCGGTCGAAGGGGTGAGCGTGCTCGGGCCGACCGAGGCGGTGGACCGGGGCGGGGCGATCTCGTTCACCCTGACCGCGGCGGACGGCACCGAGGTGCACCCGCACGACGTGATGCAGTTCCTCGACGCCCGCGGCATCGCCGTGCGGGGCGGGCACCACTGCGCGCGCCCGCTGCACGAACGACTGGGGCTGACCTCATCGAGCCGGGCGTCCGCCTACCTGTACACCACCGAGGCCGAGTTCGACGCGCTCGCCGAAGGCCTCGACTACGTCCGCAAATTCTTCGGGGGATCGCGATGAGCGTCGAAGCGATGTACCAGGAGATCATCCTCGACCACTACAAGGCCAAGCACCACAGCGGCCTCCGGGAGCCGTACCAGGCGCAGGTGACGCACGTGAACCCGACCTGCGGCGACGAGGTGATGCTGCGGGTGGCGCTCGACGGCGACCGGGTCGCCGACGTCTCCTACGAGGGTGTCGGCTGCTCGATCTCGCAGGCGTCCACGTCGGTGATGACCGACCTCGTGATCGGCAGGACGGTGCCGGAGGCGCTGGTGCTGCTGGAGGAGTTCACCGAGATGATGCACTCCCAGGGCCGGGCGGAGCCCGACGAGGACCGGCTGGAGGACGCGGTAGCCTTCGTCGGAGTGTCGCAATTCCCGGCCCGGGTGAAGTGCGCGATGCTCGGCTGGCTGGCCTTCGCCGACGCCGCCGCCCAGGCCATGGCTGCGGAAGGGAGACAAGCAGAATGACCCAGAACCCCCGTCCCTCGGACCTGGTCCAGGACACCTTCCCCGACGCGACCACCAGTGCCCGCCCGTCCTCGGACGACGTGCTGGAGGCGATGAAGGACGTCGTCGATCCCGAACTGATGGTGAACGTCGTCGACCTCGGCCTGGTCTACGGCGTGACGATCGATGACGACAACAACGCCACGATCGACATGACCCTCACCTCGCCCACGTGCCCGCTCACCGACCGGCTGGAGTACGACACCCAGCTGGCGCTGGAGGGGCTGGTGAACTCGGTCGCGATCAACTGGGTGTGGCTGCCGCCGTGGACGCTGGAACTGATCAGCGAGGACGGCCGCGAGCAGCTGCGCTCGATCGGCTACAACCTGTAGCCACCCACGGGCTGGACGTCCGCCGGGTCCCGACTCCCGCAAAGTGTCCGGTAGAGGCCGAGGACGGCCACTACGGGACACTTTGCGTTGGTGGGGTCGTGGACGCCTTCCCTCCGCCCGAAAAACTGATATCATTTAGCTATCAGTTTTCAACAAGGAGGGTGAGCCCCGATGACCGAACAAGACCTGCCGCGCGATGCCCAGGAGGCCGTGGGTGGGGAGCCCGCCGGGGTGCCGGTGGGCCACGACGGAGCGCGCGTGGAGGTGACCGAGCGCAGGGCCTGGTCGGCGCCCGGCGGGCCGGCAGTGGTCGGCTTCATCGTGCTGATCGGGCTGGCCGTCTGGCTGGTCGTGCAGGCCGCGGCCGCCGATGAGGCGGGCGGGAACGGCCTCGGGTTCGGCCTCAGCGGCGCCCTGCTCCTGGCCGCGGCCGCGGTGCTGGCGACCGGGATCTCCGTGGTCAGCCCGGGCGACACCCGGGTGCTGCAGTTCTTCGGCCGCTACATCGGCACGCTGCGCCGCACCGGTCTGCAGCTGAACATGCCGCTGGTCGTGGGCCGGAAGGTGTCGGTGAAGGTCCGCAACTTCGAGACCAACGAGCTGAAGGTGAACGACGCGGACGGCAACCCCGTGAACATCGCCGCGATCGTCGTCTGGCAGGTGGCCGACACCGCCAGGGCCGTCTTCGCCGTCGAGGACTACCGGGAGTTCGTCCGGGTGCAGTCCGAGGCCGCGCTGCGGCACGTCGCGTCCAGCCACCCCTACGACAACGCCGGGCCCGGCGAGGAGTCGCTGCGCGGCTCCACCGACGTCGTGGCGGCCGAGCTCGCCGCGGAGGTGGCGGCGCGGATCGCGATCGCCGGCCTCGAGGTGGTCGAGACGCGGATCTCCAGCCTCGCCTACGCCCCCGAGATCGCCCACGCGATGCTGCAGCGGCAGCAGGCCGCGGCCGTGATCGCGGCGCGGGAGAAGATCGTCGAGGGCGCGGTGAGCATGGTCGAGGGCGCCCTGCGCCAGCTCGAGGTCGACGACGTGGTGCAACTGGACGAGGAGCGCAAGGCGGCGATGGTGTCGAACCTGCTGGTCGTGCTGTGCGGCTCGTCCCAGGCGACGCCCGTGGTGAACACCGGGTCGCTCTACACCTGAGCGCATGGCGACCACGGGAGTACCGCCGCCGGACCCGGGCCAGGGCGGACGCGAGCGCAAGCCCGTCCTGCTCCGGCTCGACCCGGCCGTGCACGAGGCGCTGGCCCGCTGGGCCGCGGACGACCTGCGCTCGCTGAACGCACACGTCGAACTGCTGCTGCGCCAGGCGCTGACGAAGGCCGGACGCAGCCCGAAGGACGCCGGACCGCTGCCGAAACGGGGGCGGCCGGCGAAGGGGGAGTGAGGCTCAGCGGGGCGTGAGGTGGACGCCGGCGAGCATGCAGCGCACCGAGCCGCCGGCGAGCTCGATCGTGGGGATCGACAGCGGCAGCAGCGTGGCCGACTGCTCGATCACTGCTCGTTGCGCGGGCGTGAGCGCGGCAGCGGCCCGCGCGGAGAGCGCCAGGACGCGTCCGTCCCGTCCGGTCAGCTCGATGGCGTTGCCGGCGAAGTCCGCGACCTGCCCGAAGTCGAGGTCCAGCACCACCCGCCCGCTGTCGGCCAGCCGCTCGGCCACCTCGGCCCGGCGGGCGTCGTCGCTGATCGCGGCCAGGCAGACCAGCGCGTACTCCGTGGCGATCGTCACCAGCACGTTCGTGTGGTAGATCGGGCGGCCCTGGGCGTCCGCAGTCGGGAAGGCCATCGGCTCGTAGCCGAAGGCCGTGCAGAAGCGTTCCAGGATGACCGGGTCGGCCCGGTGCGAGCTGGCGACGTACGCGACCCGTTCGAGGTGGTCGAACACCATCGCCCCGGTGCCCTCGAGGAACAGGTCGTCGTACTCCAGCCCCGAGTAGTCGATCACCTCCTGCACGCGGTAGGCGCTCTTCAGCAGCTCGATCACGTCGGCACGGCGCTCCCGGCGCCGGCTGGGCGCGTACATCGGGTAGATCGCGATCCGGCCGCCGGCATGCGTCGAGAACCAATTGTTGGGGAACACCGAATCCGGGGTGTCGAGCTGCCCGAAGTCGTCGAAGACGTGGACGCGGACGCCGGCCGCGTCCAGGGCGTCCACGCAGCCGTCGAACTCCTCCCGGGCGGTGCTCGCGATCAGGTCCACCGACCGTTCCAGCGGCCGCACCTGGAAGGCGTTGTCGATCCCGGTCTCGGCGTTCACCGAGAAGCGGTGCGGACGAACCATCACGACGGCCGTGGGGGCCTGGACGTTGCGGTAGTTCACAGCGCTGTCCTCCTCGCGGCCAGCATAGGGTTTGCGGTTTGCCCAGGGCGGGCAGCATGTCAGGCATGAAGCGAACCGTTTCCTGCCACCTGGAGCTTTCCGTGGCCGGGCCCGCCGAACTCGTCCTCGGCATCGCCGTGGCCGGGGGCGTCCCGCTCGCCGCGGAGACCCTGGCGATCACCGCGGCCGGGCAGCCGGCCACGGCCTCCGAGCTGCCGGACGCGCACGGCACCCGCCTGCACCGGCTGCAGGTCGGCGCCGGGGCCGTCGTCGTCGACTACTCCGCCGAGGTCGACGGCCTCGCCGAGCCGCCGGAGGTGACGCCGGTGGACCGGCTGCGTTACCTGCGGCAGAGCCGCTACTGCGAGGCGGACAGCCTGGCCCCGACCGCTGCCGCGGAGTTCGCCGGGGGCGCCGGCATCGAGTTGCTGCAGGCCGTGGTCGCCTGGGTGCACGAGCGGATCGCCTACGTGAGCGGCTCCAGTACCGGCACCGACAGCGCGCTGGACACCCTGCTCGCCCGCCAGGGCGTCTGCCGGGACTTCGCGCACCTCTCGATCGCCCTGCTGCGGGCCCTCGGCGTCCCGGCCCGGCTGGCCGCGGTGTACGCGCCCGGGCTGAGCCCGATGGAGTTCCACGCCGTCTGCGAGGCGCTGGTCGACGGTGCCTGGTGGGTGGTGGACGCGACGCAGCTCGCCCCGCGGCAGAGCCTGCTCCGGGTGGCGACCGGACGCGACGCCGCCGACACCGCCTTCCTGACCAGTTTCGGCGCTGCAGTCACCCTTGACGCGATCGAGGTGACCGCCGTCGCCGACGACTTCGCCCTGGACGACCAGGCCACGCTGACGCAGTTGCGCTGAGCCTCGGGTAGCCTTGCCGCGCGATGTTGGTGGCACGGGAACTCGAGGTGCGGGCGGGAGCCCGCCTGTTGCTGTCCCCGGCGTCCTTCCAGGTGGCCGCGGGCGACAAGATCGGCCTCGTCGGGCGCAACGGCGCGGGCAAGACCACGCTGACCCGCATCCTGGCCGGCGAGGCGCTGCCCGCGGCCGGGACGGTGAACCGCACCGGCCAGATCGGCTACCTGCCGCAGGACCCGCGCACCGGCGATCTCGACCAGCTCGCGAAGGACCGGATCCTGTCCGCGCGCGGGCTCGACCAGATCCTGCGCCGGTTGCACAC
>JAGQUI010000117.1 GCA_020438595.1 Propionibacteriaceae bacterium
CTCGGTGAGCACCTCGAACCCGGTGGTGACCAGGGCGGACGCGCCGCCGCACAGCACGGCCTGCTCGCCGAACAGGTCGGTCTCGGTCTCCTCGGTGAAGGTGGTCTTGATGCCGCCCGCACGCAGGCCGCCGATGGCCTTGGCGTAGCTGAGGGTCAGCGGCCACGCGTTGCCGCTCTCGTCCTTCTCGACCGCGACGATCACCGGGACGCCGCGGCCCTCGGTGTACTCGCGACGGACCAGGTGGCCCGGGCCCTTCGGGGCGACCATGCACACGTCGACACCGGCCGGCGGCTGGATGTAGCCGAACCGGATGTTGAAGCCGTGCGCGAAGAAGAGGGCGTCGCCGGGCACCAGGTTGGGCTCGATCGCCTCCTTGTACAGGTGACGCTGCACCTGGTCGGGCGCCAGCACCATGATCAGGTCAGCCTCCTCGCAGGCCTGGGCCGGGGACACGACCCGCAGGCCCTCGGCCTCCGCCTTCGCCCAACTCTTCGAACCCTCACGCAGGCCGACGCGGACGTCGACACCGGAGTCACGCAGGGACAGCGCGTGGGCGTGACCCTGGCTGCCGTAGCCGATCACGGCGACGTTGCGTCCCTGGATGATCGAGAGATCGGCGTCGTCGTCGTAGTACATCTGTGCCATCTGGATGTGCTTCCTCACTTAGTTGGCCAGCCGAGCGGCCGGACGGGTCTTCTCGATCTTGGCACGATCGGACAGGGATCTGCTGCCCCTGCCGAGTGCCACCAGCCCCGACTGCACGAGTTCGCGCACGCCGTAGGGCTTCAGCATCTCCAACAGGGCCTCCAGTTTGTCAGGCGAACCGGTGGCCTCGATGGTCATGGAGTCGTTGTGGACGTCGACGGTCTTGCCGCGGAACAGCTGCACGATCTCGATGATCTGGCTGCGCGTGGCCGGGTCCGCCTTGACCTTGATCAGGACGAGCTCGCGGCGCACCGCGTCCGCGTCCTCGAGCTGGACGATCTTGAGCACCTCGATCAGCTTGTTCAGCTGTTTCACGATCTGCTCCAGGACGAGCTGGCTGTCCACCGCGACCTGCACGGTGATCCGGGAGAACTCCTCGTTCTCCGTCGGGCCCACGGCGAGCGACTCGATGTTGTAGCCGCGGCGGGCGAACAGGCCCGCGATCCGGGCGAGCACGCCGGGCTTGTTCTCCACCAGCACGCTGAGGGTGTGCGTGTTCACAGGACCTCTCCCTCCCAGTCGGGAGCCAGGTCCCGAGCGATCTTGATGTCGTCGTTGCTGGTGCCGGCCGCGACCATCGGCCACACCATGGCGTCCTTGTGCACCACGAACTCGACCACGACGGGGCGGTCGTTGATGGCCATCGCCTCGTTGATCACGCGGTCCACGTCCTCGGGGGTCTCCGCGCGCAGGCCCACCGCACCCATCGCCTCGGCCAGCTTCGGGAAGTCCGGCACCAGGTGGGTCTTGAGGTTCGTATTCGAGTAGCGCTCCCCGTAGAACAGGGTCTGCCACTGCCGCACCATGCCGAGGCTGCGGTTGTTGATCACGGCGATCTTGATCGGGATGTCGTTCAGCGCGCAGGTGACCAGCTCCTGGTTGGTCATCTGGAAGCAGCCGTCCCCGTCGATCCCCCACACCACCGTGCCCGGACGCCCGACCTGGGCGCCCATCGCGGCGGGCACGCAGTAGCCCATCGTGCCGGCGCCGCCGGAGTTCAGCCACCGCGCCGGCCGCTCGTGCGGCAGCAGGTGGGCGGACCACATCTGGTGCTGGCCCACACCGGCGACGTAGGTGGCGTCCGGCCCCGCGATCTCGCCGATCCGCTTGATCACGTACTCCGGGCTGAGCAGTTCCTCCTGCATCGGCTGGGGGTCGAGCGCGTACTTGGCCTTGAGCCCCTTCAGGTAGCGCACCCACTCGCCGTAGTTGGGCAGGTCGGCCGCCCGCAGCAGGCTGTTCAGCTCGGCGAGCACCTCGGCGAGGTGGCCGACGATCGGCACGTCCGCGACCCGGTTCTTGGAGATCTCTGCAGGGTCGATGTCGGCGTGGATCACCTTCGCCTCGGGGGCGAACGTGTCCAGCCTGCCGGTGACCCGGTCGTCGAACCGGGCGCCGAGGGTGATCAGCAGGTCGGACCGCTGCAGTGCCCCCACGGCGGAGACGGTGCCGTGCATGCCCGGCATGCCCATGTTCAGCTCGTGGCTGTCCGGGATCGCACCCCGCGCCATCAGGGTGGTCACGACCGGGATCTGCGTGATCCGGACGAGTTCGGCCAGCGCGTCCCAGGCCTGCGCCTTGATCACGCCACCGCCCACGTACAGCACCGGGCGCTTCGCCTCGCCGATCAGCCGGGCCGCTTCACGCAATTGCTTGCTGTGCGGCCTGGCGACCGGGTGGTAGCCGGGCAGGTCGAGCTCCTCGGGCCAGTGGAACTCGGTCTCGGACGCCAGCGCGTCCTTGGCGATGTCCACCAGCACCGGGCCCGGACGGCCGGTGGCCGCGATGTGGAACGCGGCGGCGACGGCGTGCGGGATGTCGGCGGCGTCGGTGACGAGGAAGCTGTGCTTGGTGATCGGCATCGTGATGCCCCGGATGTCGGCCTCCTGGAAGGCGTCCGTGCCGATCGACCGGCTGGCGACCTGGCCGGTGATGGCCACGATCGGCACCGAGTCCATGTAGGCGTCGGCGATCGCGGTGACCAGGTTGGTCGCGCCCGGCCCGGAGGTGGCGATGCACACGCCGACCCTGCCGGTCACCATGGCGTAACCCTGGGCGGCGTGGCCCGCGCCCTGCTCGTGGCGGACCAGGATGTGGCGCACCTTCGAGTCGTACAGCGGGTCGTAGGCGGGCAGGATCGCGCCGCCGGGGATGCCGAAGACGACATCGACGCCAACCCGCTCCAGTGACTCCACCAGGGCCTGGGCCCCGGTCAGGATTGTCGGTGACTCCCCGGGCATCTCTACCTCTCTTCGTTGATGGTTGGCGTACGGACGCAGAAAAAAACCCCCGCTGCTGGCGCAGGCGAGGGAGCGTGTCGGTGATCGAGCCTGGGCTCAGCCGACACGCTGGCTAACTACGAGAAGGGTCTTCCGCACGGCACCAAGGTTGGCCGCCCGCGGGGGCAATGTCAACACATGGCCGGTACGTTTCACATGTTGGGCCGGACGTCCCGCTCCGCGGCCAAGGCTCAACCCGTCCCTTCGACTTGGCCGCCAATTCTGAAGGATTCTCAGCCGGGGGGTGGAAGTGGCGGCAGTGCCTGGGTGACCATGAGGATCAGCTCGCAGATCGAAGGGACCCCCCGATGTTGACCAACGCTGCGCCAGCCGCCTTCGCGCGCGCGGCCGTCGCGACGGCCGCGGCCGCCGCCCTGCTGTACGGACTCGGGGGCTCCACGATCCCTGCCCAGGCGGACACCGCCGTCGCCCCCGAGAGCGGAGCGGTCACGGTCGTCGGCGCCGGCTGGGGCCACGGCAAGGGGATGTCGCAGTGGGGTGCGTACGGTGCCGCCAGCAAGGGCCTGAGCTACGCGGAGATCATCGACTTCTACTACCCCGGCACCACGCTGAAGACCGCGACCAACCAGACGATGCGGATCTGGATCACCGCGGACAACAACAACAAGGTCTACTTCCGTCCCGACTCGGGGCTGATCGTGAAGGACTCCGCCGGCAAGAAGGTCACCCTGCCCACCGGCTCCAAGTACACGAAGTGGCGGATCAACCGGGTCGGCAGCAAGCGCGTGCTGGCCTACCGCAGTACGAGCGGGAAGTACGTCCGCTACTCCAACAGCCTCAACCCGGGCCGGGTCTGGTACGTGAAGAACACGAAGACCAACAAGGTGCGCCTGGTCATCCCGGGCGGCACGACCAAGACCTACCGCGGACGGATCGCCGCCAAGTTCTCCGGCAGCGGCATGCGCACCGTGAACCACGTGCCGATGGAGAGCTACCTGCGCTCTGTGGTGCCCGCCGAGATGCCGGCGTCCTGGAACGCGGACGCGGTCAGGGCACAGGCGGTGGCCGCGCGCACCTACGCCGCGTGGATGAAGGCCAACACGAGCTACTCCGGCTACGACCTGTGCGACACCAGTGCCTGCCAGGTCTACAAGGGCGTCGAGTACGAGCACCCGTCCTCCGATGCCGCGATCGAGGCGTCCGCCAACAAGATGGCGATGTACAAGGGTGCTCCGGCCCTGACGATGTTCTCCTCGTCCAACGGCGGCTGGTCGGCGTCCGGCGGCTCGGGCTACCCGTACCTGAAGGCCCAGAAGGATCCCTACGACGGCGTGAAGCGCGACCAGTCGTGGTCGGTGACGCTCAGCTCGACGAAGATCCAGAACGCGTACTCCAGCATCGGCAAGCTCGAGGCCGTGCAGGTCACCGAGCGGGACGGGGACGGGACCTACGGCGGCCGGGTCGAGACCATCAAGATCAAGGGGTCCAAGGGGTCGGTGACCGTGAGCGGCGGCACGTTCAAGAGCAAGTTCGGCCTGAAGGAACGCCTGTTCAAGATCGTCGGCGGCAGCGTCTCGACCGCGTCCAGCACCGCGACGACGACGGCCACCGAGACCACCACCGCGACGGCCACCGCGACCGCGGACGACGCGTCCACCGGCGAACTCACCGGTGCCGTGCTCAAGGCCTACAACGCCCTCAGCGCGAAGGACGCGGACACTCTGGGTGACCCGAAGACCGGCGTCGTGAAGACGTCCACCGGCACCTACGCCGACTTCGACCTCGGCCGGATCACCTGCCCGGCCGGCAAGGACTGCATCGTCAGCTTCGGCTGAATCGCCGGCCCCGCGGGCCTGGGACGACCGCTACTCCAGGATCTGCCGGTGCACCCGGTCGAGGTCGACGTCCTGCTCCTTCACCATCAGCTCGCGCAGGCCGGGACGGTGGGCGTAGCGCGGCACCAGGTGCACGTGCAGGTGGAAGACCTCCTGGCCCGCCGAGACGCCGCTGCTGCTGAGCAGGTTCAGCCCGTCGGCGGCGAGCCGGTCCACCAGCAGCCGGCTCACGGCGCTGATCGCGGGCGCGATCTCGGTGAGCGCCTCGGGCTGGCCGAGCAGGTCGTCGACGTGGCGGCGCGGCACCACGAGGGTGTGCCCGACGTGCCACGGATTGATGTCGAGGAACGCGATGGCGTACTCGTCGGCGTAGATCTGCTTCGACGGGATCTCGCCGGCGACGATCCGGCAGAACAGGCAGTCGTCCATGGGGCTCAGCGTACGGGGAAACCGGCGTCGGCGAGGCCGGCCTTGACCTCGGCGATGGCCAGGGTCCCGTAGTGGAACACGCTGGCGGCCAGCACGGCGTCCGCGCCGGCACGGGCGGCCTCGACGAAGTGCGCGACCGTGCCGGCGCCGCCGGACGCGATCACGGGAACGTCGACGACGTCTTTCACGGCGGCGATCATCTCGACGTCGAAGCCGTCGGTGGTGCCGTCGGCGTCCATGGAGTTGAGCAGGATCTCGCCCGCGCCGCGCTCGACGGCCTCCCGGACCCACGCGATGGCGTCCAGACCCGCCGCGCGGCGTCCGCCGTGGGTGGTCACGCCGAAACCGGACGGCTGGCCGGGCTCGCGCCGGGCGTCCAGGGAGAGCACCAGCACCTGGTTGCCGAAGCGGCGGGCGATCTCGTCGATCGCGGCCGGGCGCTCGATGGCGCCGGTGTTGATGCCGATCTTGTCGGCACCGGTGCGCAGCAACCGGTCGACGTCCTCGACCCCGCGCACTCCCCCGCCGACGGCCAGCGGGATGAACACCGTCTCGGCCGTGCGCCGGACCATGTCGTAGGTGGTCGCGCGCCCCTCGGCGGACGCGGAGATGTCCAGGAAGACCAGTTCGTCTGCGCCCTGTTCGCCGTAGGCGGCGGCCAGTTCGACCGGGTCGCCGGCGTCGCGCAGGTTCAGGAAGTTGACCCCCTTCACCACCCGGCCGTCGTGCACGTCGAGGCAGGGGATGACCCGGATGGCGAGCGTCATGGCCTCAGGTTAGCGAGCCCCGGAGCGCCGAACGCGTCAGTCCTCCAGCGGGGCGGCGTCCACCACGCCACGCCGGACGCGGAACACCAACTCGCGGCAGGTGTCCCGCAGCGGGCCGGCACCAACGGCGTCGGCGAGCTGGCCGGCCGCGTCCACCACCTGCCGGGCCCAGCGGACGAAGTCGCCGGCGGTGAGGCCGGACAGGTAGAGCACGTCGGCCAGTTCGGCGCCTGCGGTCCACGCATGGATCGCCTCGGCGAAGCCGATGTCGGGCTCGTCATGGCTGGGCAACCGGTGGTCCCGCTCGGACAGCGACACCTGGCGCCAGATGTTCCGCAGCCGGATCTGGGCGTCCTCGGAACGCCGGTCGGGCATCCGGGCCGGGTTCCTGCGGTCGCCACGCGCCTCGTAGACCAGGCTGGACACGACCGCCGCCAGCTGGGGCGCGCTGAGTCCGTCGAACACCCCGTCCCGGACCGCCTCGGCGGTGACCAGGTCGAGCTCGGAGTAGATCCGGGCCAGCATGCGGCCCGATTCGGTCACCTGCCGGCCACCATCCGGGCTCAGGTAGCCCAGCGACTCCAGCACCGAGCAGATCCGGTCGAACCGGACCGCGATGGTGTTGGTGCGGCGATCGGCCTGCCGCTGCACGGTCTCCGTGTCGCGTTCGAGCCGCAGCGCCGATTCGGCGTGCCGGGCGTGCACCTCGCGGTCGGGGCAGTCGTGCACCGGATGCGCCCGCAGCTCCATCCGCAACTCGGCGATCCGGGCCACGGCATCGGGGTCCGCGGCATCGGCACTCGCGCTGCGCGTGGGTGGTTCGCGGCGCAGCTTCGCCTCCAGCGCCGCGGCGAGGTTCCGCCGGAAGGACGCCGAGCGCGAATCGAAGTGCTTCGGCACCTTCATGTGGGCGCCGACGCTCGGCGGCTCGGGGAAATCGGCGGACGAGAGCCGCTTCAGCTGCCGGTCGACGGTGAGCACGGTCGGTGTGGGCCCGGCGCCGCCCAGCCCCGCGTCCACCACGACCGCCCAGTGCCGGTGGCGCTTGCCCGGCACGTCGATGATGTCGCCCACCCGGAACGCCTGCATCGCCTCGATCGTCTCGGCCCTGCGGTCGGACCGACGCTCACGCGCCGCCTGGGCCTCCACCGCGGAGATCCGGCCGCGCAGCCGGAAGTACTCCTCGGCGTCGCCCCGGTCGCAGGCCGCACCCGCCCACTCGTCGGCGATCCGGGCCCGGTTCGCCGCGATCGAGTGGGCCAGGCCGACCACCGAGCGGTCGGACTGGTACTGGGCGAACGACTGCTCCAGCAGGCCACGGGCCCGTTCCCGGCCCACGGTGGCGACCAGGTTCACGGCCATGTTGTAGGTGGGCTGGAAGGACGACCGCAGCGGGTAGGTACGCCGGGACGCGAGCCCCGCCACCGCGCGCGGCTCGAGACCGGCCTGCCAGCACACCACGGCGTGGCCCTCGACGTCGATGCCGCGCCGGCCCGCACGTCCGGTGAGCTGGGTGTACTCCCCCGCCGTGATGTCGGCATGGGTCTCGCCGTTGTACTTCACGAGCTTCTCGAGTACGACGCTCCGGGCGGGCATGTTGATGCCGAGGGCGAGGGTCTCCGTGGCGAACACCACCTTGACCAGGCCGGCGCCGAAGGCCTCCTCGACCATCTCCTTGAACGCGGGCAGCAGGCCGGCGTGGTGGGCGGCGATGCCGTCGGTGAAGGCGGCGAGGAACCGGTCGTACTCGAGCGCAGCGAGGTCGGACGGGCTGAGCCCCGCGGTGTGCCGGGACGCGATCTCGGCCAGCGCCCCGCGTTCCTTCGGCGTGGTCAGCCGCAGCCCGGAGCTGGCGAGCTGGCCGACCGCGGTGTCGCAGCCCTGCCGGGAGAAGATGAAGT
>JAGQUI010000118.1 GCA_020438595.1 Propionibacteriaceae bacterium
CTGCACCCGGGCGGCCAGCACCATGCCGGCCAGGCCGGCGAGGAAGCCGGACAGGGTGAAGATGCCCAGCGTGAGCATCTTGATGTTGATGCCGGACACCCGGGCGGCCTGCTCGTTGCCGCCGAGGGCGTAGGTGTGGCGGCCGAAGCGGGTGTAGTTCAGCGCGAAGTGTGCCACCACTCCCACGAGCAGGAGCAGGAAGATCGGCATCGGGATGAACAGGAAGTCACCGCTGCCCAGGAAGTTGAACTCCGGGGTCAGGTAGGACACCGGCCGTCCGTTGTCGGCGTAGATGTTCGCCGCACCACGCGCCGCGGTCATCATGCCCAGGGTGGCGATGAACGGCGGGATGCCGAACCCGGCCACCAGGCCGCCGTTGATCGCGCCGAGCAGCGCGCCGATGCCGAGGCCGGCCAGGAGCGCCACGATGATCGGCAGGCCCTGGAGGCCGGGGAACAGCAGCTTGGGCGCGGTCGGCAGCTGGGCGAGGCTGGCCGAGACCACCGCCGACATGGCGACGATCGAGCCGACCGACAGGTCGATGCCGTTGATGATGATCACGAAGGTCATGCCGGTCGCGATGATCCCGATCGGCGCGATCTGGTTGACCACGTTGATCAGGTTGGACGGCTGGATGAACGAGCCCTCGCTGAGGATCGTCATGATGATGATGAACAGGATCAGGATGCCGACGATCGCGTACTTCTTGATGAAGCCGCCCCAGTCGAACCTGGCGGTCTTGGCCTCTGTGGCAGTGCTGGTCATTTCTTCCGATTCCTCTCAGGCCGCACTGGCCGCGGGGCCTGTGGCGAGTTCCATGATGACTTCCTGGGTGGCTTCGGAGCGGTCGACGATGCCGCTCACCTGCCCTTCGTGCATGACCACGATCCGGTCGCTCATGCCGAGCACCTCGGGCATCTCCGAGGAGACCATGATGATCGCCTTGCCCTGCTGGGCGAGCAGCGACATCAACCGGTGGATCTCCGACTTCGCGCCCACGTCGATCCCTCGGGTGGGCTCGTCGATCATCAAGATGTCGGGCAGGGTGAGCAGCCAGCGCGAGATCAACACCTTCTGCTGGTTCCCGCCGGACAGGTTCTGGATCAGCTGGTTCAGCGAAGGCGTCTTCAGCGCCAGCGCCTCGCGCTGGGCCTGGCAGTCCTGCTCGATCCGCTTCACCTGCAACACGCCGCTCGGGCTGTACTTCGGCAGCGCCGCCATGATCATGTTGTCCCGCACACTCAACACGCCCATGATGCCGGTGAGCTTGCGGTCCTCGGTGAGCAGCGCCAGGTTCGCCGCGATCGCGTCCTTGGGCTGGTTGATGGCCCGCTTGGTGCCGTTGATGATGATCTCGCCCGACTCGGCCTTGTGCACGCCGAACAGGGTCTCGAGCACCTCGGTGCGTCCGGCACCCATCAGACCGGCGAAGCCGAGGATCTCGCCCCGGTGCAGCTCGAAGCTCACGTCCCGAACCAGCTTGCCGCGGTTGAGGTTGCGCACCTCGAGGATCACCTCGCCGATCTCGGCCTCGAGCTTGGGGAACATCTGGGTGAGTTCGCGGCCCACCATCAGGGTGATCAGCTTCTCGCGGTCCAGCGCGGAGGCGGGCTCCGTGGCCACGTGCTTGCCGTCGCGGAACACCGTCACCTCGTCGGAGATCTTGAAGACCTCGTCCATCTTGTGGGTGATGTAGATGATGGCCGTGCCGCTCTCCTTGAGCTGGCCGATCATCCGGTGCAGGTGGGCCACCTCGGTCTCGGTGATCGCCGAGGTCGGCTCGTCCATGATGATGAGCTTGGAGTCGAAGCTGATCGCCTTGGCGATCTCCACCATCTGCGTCTGCGCGATGCTGAGCGTCTTCATCTGCGCGGCCGGATTGATGTCGATCTCCCACCGGTCGAACAGCGCCTTCGCGTCCCTGCGCATCCGCTTACGAGAGACGATACCCAGCGTCCCGCGGGGCTCACGACCCAGGTAGATATTCTCCGCAACCTCCAACTCGGGCACCGGCGACAACTCCTGATGGATCATCGAGATCCCCATGGCAAGCCCTGCGGCCGTGTTCGGGATCGTCACCTGCTCGCCCTCGAACGTAATCGAGCCACCATCGGGCTGGTACATCCCGATCAGCACCTTCATCAACGTCGACTTGCCGGCGCCGTTCTCCCCCATCAGGGAGTGCACCGTGCCGGGCCGGACGTTCAGGTCCACGTGGTCCAGCGCATGCACCCCGGGGAAGATCTTGTCAATGCCCTGCATCTGCAGCAGGAACTCGTCACTCATCACGCACCCTTACGCCCTGTGATCACTTGTTTCCTTGCGCGGCACGGGTGGGTGACCGCGTGGTCACCCACCCGTCCCGATTCAGTATCTACTTACTTGCCTTCGAAGTCGGCCATGTTGTCCGGCGTCACCAGCTGGTAGGGGATGTCCACGTAGTCCTCCACCGTCTGGCCGTTGGCCAGATCGACGACCGCGTCGACGCCACCCTTGCCCTGACCCGCGGCATCCTGGAACACCGTCACCTGCAGGTCGCCGGCCTTCATCGCGGCGAGCGCATCGGCGGTGGCGTCAACGCCGCCCACCAGCACCTTGCCGCCAGCCATGTTCTTGGCCTTCAGTGCCTGGATCGCGCCCAGGGCCATCTCGTCGTTGTTCGCGCAGATCATGTTGATCTCGGTGCCCGACTGCAGCCAGTCCTCGGTGATCGACAGGCCCTTGTCGCGGTACCAGTTGCCGGCCTGGGTCTTCACGATCTTCATGCCGGGGTTCTTGGCGACGACGTCCTCACAACCCTTGGTCCGCAGGATGGCGGCCTCGTTGGCGGGGTCACCCTGCAGGATCGCAACGTTGCCCTTGCCGCCGGCGAGCTTCGCCAGCTGCTCCATCTCGACGGTGCCCGCGTAGAGGGAGTCGGAGCCGACGTAGGGAACGCCCGAGGGCAGGTCCGACGGCTTGCGGTTCACATAGACCAGCGGGATGCCCGCGCCCTGCGCAGCGGCCGTGATCGGCCCGGCCGCATCAGTGTCGACCGGGATGACGATGATGCCGTCGACGCCCTGTGAGACGAAGGTCTCGACCTGGCTGAGCTGCACATCGGTCTTCTCATCCGCGGCCTGGATGTTGACCTCGACCCCCTTCGCCTTGGCTTCCTCGGTGATCGCGTCTGCGACCTTCTGCAGGAACTGGTCGAGGATCGGGAACGTGACACCGATCTTGAGCGTCTTCGCGGCACCGCCTCCGGAGGCGCTGGTACCCGGCGTCGTCGACGAGGAGCACGCGGTGAAGACACTTGCGGAAGCGAGCACGATCGCCGCTACCTTGAGTCCGAACTTTCTGGCCATAATCCCTCTCTCTGATCTAGGGGGACACGGTCTGCCTGGGGATGAAGGCTTCGCGCGAAGGGGGCCCTGGCTCCTTCGTTGTCAACCTGAGGCTTCTCGTATCTTCCAACCACGACTTCGTGGCCGGTGATTCGAAACTACGGTGGGAATGAGCAGTTGTCAAGACATATAGACAAGCTGCGGACATTTGGTAGATAACATTCTTACAACATTGGTCGGACTAGGGCAGGAACCAGGGCGCCCCGGCACACGCGGGACGCTCCGGTCCTGACCCAGGGGGCCTCAGCGCACGCCCAGCCCCAGGGACGCGAGGTACTCGCGCGTGGCGATCGCGTTCGGCAGCGGGTAGTCCTTGGCACAGCCGTACATGTCCTGCTCGCAGATCACGTAGAGCTCCTTGTCCAGGTCGGCCAGGGTCTCGATCAGGTCGTGCATGTCGGGCAGGCCGGCCGGCGGGGCGACCGAGCAGCCGGACAGGTTGGCCTTCACGAACGGCCAGTCCTCGTCATGCGCCTGCTTCACCACAGCGGGATCCATCGCCTTGATGTGCACGTACTCGATCCGCTCGGGGTACTTCCGGGCGATCTCCATCGGGTCGCCGCCGCCGTAGACGATGTGGCCGGTGTCGAGGCAGAAGCCGACGTAGTCGGGGTCGGTGGCCTGGAAGACCCGGTCGATGTCCTCCGGCGTCTCGATGTGGCTGTCCCCGTGCGGGTGCAGCACCATCTTCAGGCCGTAGTCCTCCTTCATGATCCGGCCGAGCTTGTTGGCGTTCTCGATGTACAGGTTCCAGGCCGCCGGGGACAGCACCTTGTCGTCGATGTAGCCGCCGGTCTTCTCGTCGCGGTACATCGGGGGCAGGTGCACGACGTACTCCGAGCCCATCGCGGCGTGGGTCTCCCCCACCGAGCGGAAGAAGGCTTCGGTCTCGGCCCAGGCCTCGGCCTTGTGCAGGATGCCCCAGCCGGTGCCGGCGACCACGGTGAAGCCGTATTCGTCCATCACCGCCTTGAGCAGCTTCGGGTTGGTCGGAAAGTAGCCGTGGGGCCCGGTCTCCATGATCGAGAAGCCGGCCTCGGCCATCTCGGCGAGGGCGATGTCCCACGCGATCTGCTTGTCGTCGTGGGGGAACCAGACGCCCCACTGGTCGGGGCAGACGCCGATGGTCAGCTTGCTGTAGCGGGGGTCGGGATTCACGGCCCTGGATTCAGCCATGGTGGTCACTCCTTCGTGGCGATGGACTGGAGCGCGGCGAGGGACGCGCGTGCGTTGTCGATCGGGCCGCCGCCGGGAACCGGTTCGGCGTCGATCATGATGTCCTGCTCGAGGACGTAGTAGCCGTCGAACCCGGCAGCGTCCAGCGTCTTCACGATGGCGGCGAAGTCGATGTCGCCCTCGCCGATCGGGGTGAACATGCCGGCCTTGATGCCCTCGGACCAGGTCAGCTCACCGGTGAGCAGCGTGTCGGTCAGTTCCTTGCGGACATCCTTGGCGTGCACGATGTCCACCCGGTCGGCGAACTCTGCGACGATCCCCACCGGATCACCGCCGCCGCAGGTGATGTGCCCGGTGTCCAGGCACAGCCCGACCGAGCTGTTCCGCAGCACCCGGTCGATCTCGTCCGCGTTCTGCACCATCGTGCCCCAGTGCGGGTGCAGGCAGGCGGTCACGCCCTTCGCCGCGCACACCTCGCTGATCCGGTCCAGGTTGCCGAACAGCGTCTGCCAGCCCGACTCGTCCAGCACCGGACGATCGTCGTACCCCTCCGCGCCCGACGCTGCGGCCAGGATCAGGTACGACCCGCCCGCGGCCTCGAACGCCGCCAGCTCCGCCTGCACCGCAGGGATCGGATCGGAATCCGGATCATGCATCACCGCGAGGAAGAACGCCCCCACGGGAGTCAGCCCGAACCCGCCGACAGCCGCGGCCCGGGCCTGCGGCTCGACCGGCAGCCAGCCCTGCGGCCCGAACTCGGTCGCGGTCAGCCCGATCTGCTTCATCTCCGCCAGCACCCGCTCGGGGTCCATCTGGTAGCCCCACCCGGGCACCTCACACACGCCCCAGCTGATCGGGGCACCTGCGATCTTCATCTGCGTTCCCCTCAGCCCAGGCCGACGATCGACTGCTGCCGGGCGGCGGTGTCGGCCGCGTCCGCCAGCGCCAGCGCGGCCTTGCCGTCGAAGATGGACGGCGAGGGGGCCGTGCCGGCCTCGATGCTGGTGATGAAGTGGTCGAGCTCGTTGCGGTAGGCGTCGGCGTAGCGCTCGAGGAAGAACGGCAGGTACGGCCCGGCCACCTCGGTGCCTGCGGCGCCGTTGAAGCGGATGCCGGTGGTGCGCAGGTTGGTCGCCTCCAGGGCACCGTTCGGGCCGAAGGCCTCCATGCGCTGGTCGTAGCCGGCCGCACAGACCCGGCTGTTCAGGATAGTGCACACCGCGCCGCTCGCGGTGGTGAGGGTCACCGTGGCCGTGTCGAAGTCGCCGATCCCGCCGATGTCGTCGATGTAGGCGTGGGCGGAGGTCGCCACCTGGGCGAAGTCGCCGAGCAGGAAGCGGGCCATGTCGAAGTCGTGGATGGTCATGTCACGGAAGATGCCGCCGGACGCGGTGAGGTAGTTGGCGGGCGGGGCGGCCGGGTCGCGGCTGATGATCGTGAGCTGGCGCAGGTCGCCGATCTCGCCGGCCTGGACGCGCTGGCGCAGCTCCATCACGCCGGGATCGAAACGGCGGTTGAAACCGACCATCACGCGGTGCTCGTTGCCTGCAATCGCCGCGATGCACTCGTCGACCCTGGCCATGCTCAGGTCGACCGGCTTCTCGGTGAGCACGGCCTTGCCCGCGGAGATGCCCGCGATGATCTGGTCGACGTGGTACGGCGTCGGGGAGCACACCACGACGGCGTCGACGCCCGAGTCGGCGAACACGTCGTCGACGTTCTCGGTGGAGCGGCAGCCGTAGCCCTCGGCCACCTTCGCCGCCGCACCCGCGACCGGATCGGCGATCAGGGCGAGCTGGGCGCCCGGGTGGGCGGAGACGGTACGGGCGTGGACCTGGCCAATCCGGCCGGCCCCGATGATCGCGATCCGAAGCATCGCAGGCTCTTTCTCTCGCAGGGTATGAGGAGGTCTTTCGGGGCCCCGGTACCGCGCCACACCGAAGGCCCCGTTGCGTCGGTGTGGCTACAACACTTTGTCCTTACAACTTACCATATGGCGGGCCTGTCGTGTTGCCAAATGGACAGGAATTGAAGTGGGGGCCCGCCCGTCGGCGGACCCCCACGACTCCCGTCGGCCCCGGAGGGGGAGGCCGGCGGGAAGGACTCTC
Source organism: Propionibacteriaceae bacterium (assembly GCA_020438595.1). Next base: position 6,671 of record JAGQUI010000118.1, read on the forward strand.
AGCCCCGCGTCAGCGTGCCGTCCCAGGTGGTCACCTTCTCCTTGGCGTGCTCGTCGGTGAACCACACCGACGTCACCGCCTTGGTCTCGGTGAAGAAGGCCACGCCGTCCTTGCCCATCGCGTGCAGGTCGCCGAAGAACGAGTCCTTGTGACCGGTGAACGGGAAGGTCGAGAACGGCACCGGGATGCCCACGTTGATGCCCACCATGCCGGCGTGCGTGCCCTTGGCGAACTCGCGCGCGTAGTAGCCGGAGCTGGTGTAGATCGAGGAACCGTTGGCGAACCGGTTGGCGTTCATCACGGCCAGGCCCTCCTCGAAGGTCGCGACCCGCTTGATCGAGGTGACCGGGCCGAAGATCTCCGAGTCGCCCACGAAGTTGCCGGGCTTGACGTTGTCGAAGATCGTCGGGCCGACGTAGAAGCCGCCCTCGTAGCCCTCGACGCTGGCGCCGCGCCCGTCGAGCACCAGGTCGGCGCCCTCGGTGACACCGCGCTCGATGCAGGAGTGCACCCACTCGCGGTGCTTGGCGGTGATCACCGGGCCGAGCTGGGACTCCGGCAGGTAGGCCGGGCCCATCCGCAGGTTCTTCGCGGCCTCCGCGAGCATCTCGATCGCCTGGTCGGCGATGGAGTCCTGCATCACGACCACCGGCAGGGCCATGCAGCGCTGGCCGGCGCAGCCGTAGGTGGAGTTGATGATCCCGTTGATCGAGCGCTCCAGGACGGCGTCCTCGAGCACCAGGGCGTGGTTCTTGGCCTCGGTGAGGGCCTGCACCCGCTTGCCGGCCGCCGCTGCGGTCGAGTAGATGTGCTTGCCGACCTCGGTGGACCCGACGAAGGTGATGCCGCGGACGTCGGGGTTGGTGAGCAGGCTGTCGGCCTCGACCCGGGAGCAGGTGACGAGGTTGGCCACGCCCTTGGGCAGGCCGGCCTCGACCAGCAGCTCCATCATCCGCATCGAGGTCTGCGGCACCATCGAGGCGGCCTTCAGCACGAAGGTGTTGCCGGTGGTGATCGCGAACGGCAGCATCCAGCCCATCGGGATCATCGCGGGGAAGTTGTACGGCGCGATGCCGACGAACACACCCAGGGGCTCCCGGTAGGACACGGTGTCGTAGCCGCGGGAGATGTTCATCGTGGTGTCGCCCATCATCAGGTAATGGGTCGAGCACGCGAGCTCCACCACCTCGATGGCCTTGAGCACG
>JAGQUI010000119.1 GCA_020438595.1 Propionibacteriaceae bacterium
GCCGTGTTGCCGGACGGGGTGCCCGCCTGCTTGTCCAGCGTGATCACCGGCGCGGACGTGACCGACGTCGTCACGGAATCGGTCGCGGTCACCGCCGATCCCGTCGGCGGGGTGCCGGAGGCGGTCGCCGTGTTCACGACCTGGCCGGCGTCCACGTCGGACTGCTTCAGCGTGTAGGTCGCCGTGCAGGTGGTCGCCGCGCCCGGCGCGAGCGTGGTCGCCGGGCAGGTCACCGTGCCCACCTTCGGGTCGGTGACCTTCACCGTGGTCAGGGTCACGTTGCCCGTGTTCTGCACCAGGAACGTGTAGGCGATCGTCGAACCGGCGGTGTTGCCGCTCGGCGTGCCCGCCGTCTTGGCGAGGCTGAGCGACGGACCGGAGGCGATCGGGGTGTCGGTGCTGTCGGCCGCAGTCAGGGCGACGCCGGACGGGGGCGTGCCCGTCGCGGTCGCCATGTTGGTGAAGTGCCCGGCGTCCACGTCCACCTGGGTCAGCGTGTACGTCTTCGTGCAGGTCGTCGACGCACCCGGCGCCAGTGAGGTCACCGGGCAGGTCACCGCACCCAGCTTCGGGTCGGTCACGCCGACCGCGGTCAGGGTGACGTTGCCGGGGTTGGCCACCACGAACGTGTACGTGATCGTCGAACCCGCCGTGGTGCCGGACGGGGTGCTCGCCTGCTTGTCCAGGGTGAGGGCGGGGTTCTGGGCGACGGAGACGTCGGTGGAGTCACTCGCGGTCGGCGGGGTCAGGCTGTCCGGCGGCGTCCCGGTCGCGGTGGCGTTGTTCGCCACGTGCCCCGCGTCGATCGCGGTCTGGTCGAGCACGTAGAGCCCGGCGCAGGTCGTCGAGGCGCCCGGCGCCAGCGTCGTCACCGGACAGGTCACCGTGCCGACCTTCGGGTCGGTCACGCCCACCGCGTCCAGTGTCACGTTGCCGGTGTTGGTGACCAGGAAGGTGTAGGAGATCGTCGAACCCACCGTGTTGCCCGTCGGCGTCCCCGCCTGCTTGTCCAGCGTGATCCCCGGCGTCCGGGTCAGGGTGGACGTGGTGGTGCCGGGCGCGGTCACGGCGGCGCCGGTCGGCGGAGTGCCGGACGCGGTGGCGTGGTTGGTCAGCGTTCCGGCGTCGATCTCGGCCTGGGTCAGCGTGTGGACGCCCGTGCAGGTCGTCGAGGCGCCCGGAGCCAGCGTGGTGGCAGGGCAGTTGATCGTGGGCACCAGCGCGTCGGTGACCCCGACGGCGTGCAGGGTCACGTTGCCGGTGTTCGTGACCAGGAAGGCGTAGGTGATCGTCGAGCCCGCGGTGGTGCCCGAGGGCGCGCCGGCGGTCTTGACCAGGCTCAGTGTCGGCGTCGACGAGATCGTCGTGCTCGTGTTGTCGGTCGCGGTCGGCCTGGTCAGCCCGGTCGGCGGGGTGCCGGTCGCGGTGGCGGTGTTGTTCACCACACCGGCGTCGACGTCCGACTGGGTCAGCGTGTACGTCTTCGTGCAGGTCGTCGACGCGCCCGGCGCCAGCGTGGTGGCCGGACAGGTCACGGTGCCGACCTTCGGGTCGGTCACACCTACCGCGGTCAGGGTGACATTGCCGGTGTTGGTGACGATGAAGCTGTAGGCGATCGTGGAGCCGACCGTGTTCCCGGACGGGGTCCCCGCCTGCTTGTCCAGGCTGATCCCGGGGGTCCGGGCGAGCGTGGTGGACGTGCTGTCGGTCGCGGTCGGCGCCGTCATCCCGGACGGCGGGGTACCGGTGACGCTCGCGGTGTTGTTGACCACGCCCGCGTTCAGGTCGGCCTGGCCGATCGGGTAGGTCGCCACGCAGGTCACCGACGCACCCGGCGCCAGCGTGGTGGTCGGGCAGGTCACCGTGCCGACCTTGGCGTCGGTGACCGCCACCGAGGTCAGGGTGACGTTGCCGGTGTTGGTGACGATGAAGCTGTAGGCGATCGTCGACCCGGCCGTGTTGCCGCTCGGCGTCCCGGCCTGCTTGTCGAGGGTGATCGACGTCGTCCGGGTGATCGTGGTGTCGGTGCTGTCGGACGCGGTCACGGCCCCGCCGGTGGGCGGGGTGCCGGCCGCGGTCGCGGTGTTGGCCACGTGACCGGCGTCGATGTCGGTCTGGGTGAGGGTGTAGGTCGCGGTGCAGGTGGTGCTGCCACCGGGAGCGATCGTGGTGGCGGGACAGGTCACGGTGCCGACCTTGGCGTCGGTGACCGCCACCGAGGTCAGGGTGACGTTGCCGGTGTTCACCACGATGAAGGAGTAGGCGATCGTGGAGCCCACCGTGTTGCCGGTCGGCGTCCCTGCCTGCTTGTCGACCGCGATCGTGGCGGTCTGCGTGACCGGAGTCGTGGTGCCGTCCGTGGCCTGGGTGGGGGCGCCCGTGGCGGCCGAGTAGCCGGTGGCCGTCGCCGAGTTGACCACCGAGCCGACGTTCACGTCGGCCTGGGTGATCGCGTAGGTCGCCGAACACGTCATCGAAGCCTGCGGCGCGAGGGTCGTCTGCGGGCACGACACCGAGTTGACCTTGTTGTCCAGCAGCCAGATCCCGTTCAGCGTGACGTTGCCGCTGTTGGTCACCACGAAGGTGTAGGCGATCGTCGAGCCGGCCGTGTTGCCCGAGGGCGTCCCTGCGGTCTTGTCCAGGGTGATCGCCGGCCCGCCGGCGAGGGTGGTGTCGACGTTGTCGGTGGCGGTCGCCGTCCAGGTGCCACTCGGGCCGACGCCGGAGGCGGTCGCTGTGTTGTACACATGGCCGGCGTCGAAGTCGGCCTGGGTGAGGGTGTAGCTGCCCGTGCAGGTGGTGGACGCGCCCGGCGCGAGCGCGGTCACCGGGCAGCTGACCGAGGTCACCTTGTTGTCGGCGATGCTGACCGGGTTCAGGGTGACGTTGCCGGTGTTGGTGACCAGGAACGTGTAGCCGAGCGAGTCACCGGCGTCCGGGCCGTTGCCGTCGAGGTCGGTCACGCCGGAGGACTGCTTGTCCAGGGTGAGCGCGGGCGTGCGGGTGATCGTCGTGGTGGTCGACGAGGTGGCCGTCGGCGCGGTCATCCCGGTCGGCGGGGTGCCGGTCGCGGTGGCGGTGTTGTTCACGGTGCCCGCGTTCACGTCCGCCTGGGTCAGCGTGTAGGTCGCCGTGCAGGTCGTGGACGCCCCCGGGGCCAGGGTGGTCACGGGGCAGGACACCGCGCCGACCTTCGCGTCCGCCACGTTCACCGCGGTGAGGGCGACGTTGCCGGTGTTGGTGACCAGGAAGCTGTAGGCGATCGTCGAGCCCGCGCTGTTGCCGGTCGGTGTCCCCGCGGTCTTGACGAGAGTGAGCTTCGCCGAACGGGTGATGGTCACCGACGTGCTGGAGGATGCGGTCACCGCAGCCCCGATCGGCGGGGTGCCGGAGACGGTGGCGCTGTTGTCGACCCGGCCCGTGTTCACGTCGGCCTGGGTCAGCGTGTAGGTGGCCGTGCATGTGGTGGACGCGTTCGGCGCCAGGGTGGTCACCGGGCACGACACCGTGCCGACCATCGGGTCGTTCACCGCGATCGAGGTGAGCGTGACGTTGCCGGTGTTGGTCACAACGAAGCTGTACGGCACCGTGTCGCCTACGTCGTGGCCGTTGCCGTCGACATCGACGATCGAGCCGGCGGACTTGGCCAGGGAGATCGCCGGCGCCTGCGGGATGGACTTGGTCGCCGTCGCGGTCGCGGTCACGGTGGACGCGCTGGGCGTGGTGCCGCTCACCGAGGCGTTGTTGACCACCTGGCCGGCGTCGATGTCGGACTGCTTCAGCGCGTAGTTGCCGGTGCAGGTGGTGGACGCGCCGATCGCCAGCGTGGTGGCGGCGCAGGTGACCGAGCTGAGCTTGGTGTCGGTGATCGCGATCGAACTCAGCGGCGTCTGGCCGGTGTTCGTGACGGTGAAGGTGTAGGGAATCGTGGAGCCGGCGGTGTTACCGGTGGCCGTCCCGGCGGTCTTGGTCAGCGAGATGGACGGCTGGCCGTTGGTGTAGTCACAGGTGATCACCGCGCCGACGACGGTCTGGGCGGCCGGGATCGTGTACTTCGTCCCCGAGAGGGTGCCGACGGTGGTGCCCGAGGCGTTCGTGCAGGTGGCGGTCGTCAGTGCCCAGCCCGAGGGGAACGAGGTCTCGTCGATCGTCACCGCCGAGCCGATGTTCGCGACGGCGAACGCCTGGGTGCCCGCGGTGCCGGTGTCGCCGTCCACCTGGACGGCGGTGCCGGCGGCGGTCGTCGTGACCGTGCCGGTCGTCTGCTGGGTGTTGGTGAGGGTGAAGCCGAACGGCCCGCCGGCCGCGGCAAGGGTGGTCTTGCGCAGGATGATGGTCGGCCGGGGCGCCATGGTGACCGGGTAGTCCTCGACCTCGCCGGAATTGGCGAGGCCGGTCGGGGACTGCACCTGGCTCTGGGTGTAACCGAGCCGGAACCGGGCGAAGGTGGCACCCGCAGTGGTGGTGGCGGGCACCGCCCAGGTGAGCGTCGCCGAAGTGGCGCCCGCGGCCACAGTGGCGCAGGCCCGTTCGGCGCCGGTGCCGAACGTGCCGCCCGTGTCGAGGTCGATGTAGCCGCACAGGTACGCGGTCTTGCTCACTCCGGAGACGGGCACCGTCAGCGAGTAGTTGTTCGCCTCCCCGGAGAGGATCCCGGGCAGGGTGGTGAACGCGTCCTCGTCGTCGGTGTTGTTGTTGTCGTCGCCGTTCGCGGCCGAGCCGGCGAACGGGCTCGCCGTCGGGTTGCGCACGTTCGGGGCGTCCTCGTCGACCGTGGAGCCGAGCGTGAGGTCGCTGATCACGTGGGCCGGGGCCTGCGAGCCGTTGTAGGAGGTGGGCGCGTCACCGAAGTCCTGCGGCAGGGTCACCGTGAACTGCAGCGCGTCACCGGTGCCTGAGGAGGCGGGGGAGGCCACCCCGGCGGGGGCATTCGGGTTCTGGACGAAGATCACGCCGGTGTTGAAGGTCACGCTGGTCACCGTGTCGGCGACCGTCACGCTGCCGCACCCGGCCGTGCCGGCGGTGTTGAACCACGGCGAACCGAGCACGTTCGTGGTGCAGTTGACCCCTGCGCTGTCGTTGGTGGTCGTGATCCGCGACCCGCCGGTCACGGCGAGCTGGCTGTTGCCGCCGTTGCGGCTCAGCGCCGCTCCGCCGGTCACGTCGAAGACGGCGTGGAGGTCGGTCTGGGCGACGATCACGCCACCCTGGTTCGTCCCGATTGCGCCGCCGATGCCGGCGAGATGGATCACGGCGCCGCGCACCGGTTGGCTGAACGTGAGGGTCACCGAGCCCCGGTTCGTGCACTCGCCGGTGGTCGCACACCCGCTCGCGTCCACCGTGAGCGTCGCTGCGCTGTCACCGGTCGCCATCGTCGGCGTGTATTGCCCGGAGTCCCAGCCGCGCGCGCCCAGGGTGGCTGTCGTGCCCAACGTCGTGGAGCCGGTGGTGGAGAGGGTCGCGGTGACGCCGGAGGGGAAGGTCAGCACCCGGTTCGAACCGGAAGCGGCCCAGGTGCCCGAACCCGAGTTCGTGCCCGCCTCGAACGCGTCCGCAGTGGTGGCCGGGCCGCCGTACAGGAGGAAGCCCGCCGCGGCGGCGAAGCTCGCGAGCAGGGAGAGGGCGCGGCGCGCGGGCGACGGCCCACGATTGGCGCGTCCGGGACCCGCCGGGTTCTGGATTCTCGGGTGCAGCCGCACCGGGAACGCTCCTTCGCGGTCGTGGCTCGGCTGGCGGTCCGGGGCCTCGAGGCCGTCTCCGAGCCCCCTGACCCCAAGACGTGGCAATTGTCCTGAGAATCCTAGGGGAAAATGCTGAGTTTGGCGATCGAGGGCCGGGGCGGGAGACGCCTTGGTCTGCGGTGCCCCTCGCGGGCTTTCCGGCCGCGGCCGGAGGGCTGGCCCGACGGCGTTCCCCGGATCCGCAGGACCTCGTTTCCGCCAGTGCCCGGCACGGAAGTGTGGCAGGGCGAGCCCCGGCGGTCGGGCCAGCCACCACCGAACCATCGCCCACTCCCCGGCCTGGGCCACCTGGTGTTACGGCGAAGCGGAACCGGCTGCCAAGACCCCTCCCCCAGCCGACTCTGGGGAGAACAATAGGCGATCCGGGAACGGTATTCCTCTCGAAACGGTCACCCGCGCGGGGACAGTTTCGCGGAGTCCCCCGTTGCGGTGACGGTGCTCGTGACTGGAGCTTCGCTAGGGGAAACGTTCGCGGGTAGTGCATCAGTGTGAACCGTGATCAAGGGTTGGGGTCCAGGCCTGAACCTCGATCAAGGCGGCACCGGCCCCGAAGGACGGGGCTGCTGTGCCTGTTCAGGAATTGAAACGGTTCTGCGCCGCGTCGAGACCGATCGTGAGGAGTGCCTCCACGGCGTCGGCGCACCGGTCAACCTCGACGGCGAGGTCCTCGGCGATCGAGGCAGGGAACGGGCTGAGTACGTAGTCGGCGGCGTCCTGGCGGCCCGGCGGACGGCCGACCCCGAACCGGGCCCGGAAGAAGTCCCCGGTACCGAGGCTGCGCCGGATCGACTTCAGGCCGTTGTGGCCGTTGTCGCCGCCGCCGAACTTCAGCCGCAACTGGCCGAAGTCGAGGTCGAGCTCGTCGTGCACGACGACCATGCGCTCGGGCGGCACCTTGTAGTACCCGGACGCCTTGCCCACGGCGATACCGGTCTCGTTCATGAAGGTGCGCGACTTGAGCAGCACGATCTGCTCGGCCTCCGCACCGAGGCCGCCCATGCCCCCGGACGCGGTGAGCCGGGTCTGCGCGACCTCGGCCCGCACCTGGCCGGCCCCGGTGAACCGGACGCCCGCCCGTCGGGCCAGTTCGTCCACGACCCGGTAGCCGACGTTGTGCCGGTGAGACGCGTAGGTCGGGCCCGGATTACCGAGCCCGACCAACAGCCAGGTAGACATGGGAGCGGGTCAGGCCTCCTCGGCCGCTTCCGCCTCCCCGGCCTCCGCCTCGGCCTCGAGCGCCTCGCCGGCCGCCCCCTCCTCGGTCTCGATGACCTGGGTCGGAGCAGGGGCGATCGTCAGGATCAGGTCATCGGCGTCGCCGGCGTAGACCGCGCCCTCCGGCAGGACCAGGTCCTTGGCGGTGACGTTGTCGCCGATCTCCAGCCCGGCGACGTTCACCTCGATGCCGGCCGGGATCGCGGTGGCCTCCACCTCGAGCGCGACGGTCTGCTTGTCGACCGAGACGATCCGGTCGGCCGGGTGATCGCCCACGACCATCATCGGCACCTCGACGGTGACCTTCTCGCCCTTGCGGACGATGACGAGGTCGAGGTGCTCGATGGTGCCCTTGACCGGGTTGCGCTGCACCTGCTTGGCGAGCGCCAGCTGGCTCTCGCCCTCGTCGATGCTGAGTTCGAGCACGGCGTTCGCCACGCGCAGGGCGAGCAGTACCTCGTGCCCGGGCAGGGACAGGTGGACGGGATCGGTCCCGTGGCCGTACAGGACGGCCGGCACCAGGCCCGCCCGGCGGGTGCGGCGGGCCGCGCCCTTGCCGAATTCGGTGCGGGAAACACCCGCGATCGTGTTCTCAGCCACGTGCTGACTCTCCTCAACCTCGTTCTCAAAACCATGGGCCTGGCGAGGGAGGGCCGGCGGCGCTCAACGCGCACACCTTGTCGATCACGGGCCACAGGCCCCTCGCCGAGGCAACCCCGAGAGTCTAGCGCGGCGCGGCCCGTCCGGCCCAATCGGAGCGGTGCGGGGGTGGACCGAGTAAGGAACCGTCCCCCACTCGGTCCGGGGACGTCTCCGCGCGGTCACCACAGACGGCGACGCCGCCGGAACCTGTAGGC
>JAGQUI010000011.1 GCA_020438595.1 Propionibacteriaceae bacterium
CAGCACCGCCTCGTCTACGAGGTGCTCGCCGAGGAACACACCGTCCACGTCCTGCGCATGTGGACCCACGACGAGTGAGCCCGACGCGCAAGCCAGTGAACGAGCCATGCGAAGCTTTCCGGGTGGTGCGGCGCAGAACAGAAGACCGCGCAGCGGTGGGACCGGCTTCCATGGCGATGGCGGCGCTGGGCCTTTCGATCCTGGACCTCGCCACCAAACGTCGACATGAAACGCGGACTTCGCTGGCGAGTGGCGGGGCATGAATCGAGCGTCCCCGTCGGGACTGTGCCTGATAGCCGGCATCACCTGGTTCGTCTCCACGGCGGTACCCTGGCCGCGATCGTCCTTGCCTTCGCCTGGTTGGAGGCCGCCGGGGTCGATCTTCGCTGGTGGGGATGGCTGCCAGCGATGTTCCTGAGTGCAGCAGTGGCCGGGTTCGCGGTGAATGGGCTGCGCGAACTCCTGAATGATGGCGCGACACCCAGCCTGGCCGCCGATGTGCTGATCGTGGTGCTCGTCCTTGCCTCAACCATCACGATCTTCGGCCTGCAGCAGACATCCCTCGGCTGAGCCCGCCCAAAGCGTGCATCTGGCCGCGCAGGGTGCGCGCGGTAGCCTGCGGCTCCGATTCCCCGTCCCGGTCTGCGAGTCGAGATCACCCGTTGCGGGTGAGGTCCAGCGAGCACCGCTGCGGCAGATTGTGGGAGGGGCATTGTCCGTGGCGACCGCGAAGGGCGAGTCCTGTGCGCACCCCTGTTCGTGCCCACCGCGGGCAACGCTTGAGTAGGAGGAATCATGGCAGCAGATCTCAGTGACAGGACGGACTTCGAGAACGCTGAGCGGGGTCTGGTCGCGCGGCTCGAGCCTGGTGTGATCACCGGCGCCGGCGGCAACATCGTGTTCGACGCGGACGCCTACTCCGCGGCTTCGGCGGGTGAGTGTCCCGAGACGGCGAATCCGAGCCTGTGGCGGCAGAGCCAGCTCACCGCGATCCAGGGCCTCTTCGAGGTGGTCCCCGGGTTCTACCAGCTGCGCGGCATCGAGTTGTCGAACATGACCGTGATCGAGGGTGACACCGGTGTCATCATCATCGATCCCGCGGTGTCCTCCGAAGTGGCCGCGGCCGGGCTGGCCCTGTACCGGCAGCATCGCGGCGACCGGGAGGTGCGCGCGGTGATCTACACCCACTCCCACGTCGACCACTTCGGCGGCGTCCTCGGCGTGGTCGGCCCGGACAGCGACGTCCCGATCTACGCTCCGGAGGGCTTCCTCGAGCACGCGGTGTCGGAGAACGTCTACGCCGGGGTGGCGATGATGCGCCGCACGATCTACCACACCGGAGCGAACCTCACCCCCAGCCCCACCGGCACCCTCGGCGCCGGCCTGGGCTCGGGCACGTCCAAGGGCACGATCGGGCTGCTCGCCCCGACCGAGACGATCACCCACACCGGCGAGGAGCGGACGATCGACGGCGTGCGGGTGGTGTTCCAGCTGACCCCGGAGACCGAGGCCCCCGCGGAGATGAACTTCTACTTCCCCGACCACAAGGCGCTGTGCTCGGCCGAGAACGCCACCCACACGCTGCACAACCTGCTCACGCTGCGGGGGGCCGAGGTCCGGGACGCCCGCGCCTGGTCGCGCTACCTGGCCGAGGTGATCGAGCTGTTCGGTCGGGACGCCGAGGTCGTGTTCGCGTCCCACCACTGGCCGACCTGGGGCAACGAGAACGTGATGGCGTTCCTCACCAGCCAACGGGACCTGTACGGCTACCTGCACGACCAGACGCTGCGGATGCTCAACAACGGCCACGTCGGCAGCGAGATCGCCGAGACGATCGAGGTGCCGCCGGCCCTGGACGCGCAGTGGGGCACCCACGGCTACTACGGCTCGGTCTCCCACAACGTGAAGGCGATCTACCAGCGCTACCTCGGCTGGTACGACGGCAACCCGGCCCACCTGTGGCAGCACACCCCCGTCGACCAGGCGAAGCGGTACGTGGACGTGGCCGGCGGGATCGACGCGGCGATCGCGAAGGTCAAGGAGTACGCCGACGCCGGCGACCTGCGCTTCGCCGCCGAACTCGGCAGCCACTGCGTGTTCGCCGCGCCCGACAACACCGAAGCCCGCAACGCCCTCTCTGCGGTGTTCACCCAGCTCGGCTACGGCGCGGAGAACGCGACCTGGCGGAACAACTACCTCACCGGCGCCCAGGAGCTCGTCGCTCCGACCGTTCCGACGGAGTGGTCCCCGGGCGGCATGGCCGCGGCGCTGACGATCACGCAGCTGTTCGACAGCATCGGGATCACGATCGACGGGCCGAAGGCGTGGGACACCAGGCTCTCGATCCGCTGGCACTTCACCGACAGCGGTGAGAGCTACTGGATGGAACTCTCCAACGGCGCCCTGATCCACTACCCGACCGAGCGGACCGATCCGGCCGACCTGGTGGTCACCCTCACCAAGCCGCAGTTCCTCGCCCTCCTGACCGGAAGCCACGACGGGGTCGGGTTCGAAGGCGATCCCACGGTCCTGCAGACCCTGATCGCCTTGACCGCCCAGCCCGATGTGTCGTTCCCGATCGTCACGCCCTGAGCCCCGACCACACAACGAAGACGGGCCTCACCGAGGGTGACGGCCCGGATGGCGCGATGATCGGGCTGGCCCTCCGGCCATCCGGTCCTCGGCACTTCCGCGCGATCACCCAAGGTGAGGCCGCCGCCGACGGCCACGGGCGGCGGGCTATCGCGAGCGGGTGGTCGGCTGCCAGGCGACGCCGACGGTGTACCCCTTGGGGCCGTCGACCTCGGCGAGCCGGAAGGCCATCGACGAGCCCTCGACCCGCCCCGTCCCACCGCCGATCCGGACCAGCCCGACGTCGGCCCGGCGGCCGTGCCAACCCGCCTTGAGCACCGCGTGGGAGAGGGTCCAGCGGGCGAGCGCACCGTCGACGGGCACGCCGAGGGACTTCGCCACCTCGGTAGCCCGGGCGGGGTCCAGGCGCTCCACGTCCACGCCGATCCGGGAGGCCTGGTTCGCCGCGGCGGCCACCGCGACCACGATGCCGTCCGCGTAGGCCACGGACGCCAGCGCGGGCACGCCGCGAACCAGCAGCGGCCCCACCCCCGCCGCGCCGCCCTCACCGGGCGCCGTGTCGAGCGTCCACGCCACCGAACCGGGATAGAGCGACCCGAGCAGGCGGCCCACGACCGCCCGTCCGGTGAGGAACGACTGCCGTCGCGCCGGAGTGAAGCCGGCCAGCCGTGAGGCATCCACCGGCCCGGGGGCCGCCTCACGGGCCAACGCGTCCGACGGCGTCGCCCACCCGACCAGGATCCGCTCGGCCACGCTGCGCTGCCCGACGCCGGGCCGGTCCCGGAGATCGACGTCGGGGAACGCCCACAGCGTGCGTTCCACGACCTCGCCGACCAGATCGTCCCCGTCCTCCGTACCCACGGCCCCACACTAGGCCCGTGGACCAGGTTGGGGACGGTTCCTTACTTGGTCCAACCGACGTGGTGGACCGAGTAAGGAACCGTCCCCAACTCGGTCCGTCAGAGGCGGGTGGCGTTGGCCTGGTCGAGCAAGGCCTGCAGCTCGTCGAGGGACATGCCGCCGAAGCCGGCCAGTGCCGCCAGCGGGATGCTCTCCATCATCCGCATCAGATCCGGGTCATCGCCGAAGATCGCCCCGGCGAAGCCGGAGATCATCTCCGCGAACGCAGGCACGTGCATCGCCTCGGCCACCGTCGAGTACAACGCCAGCGGACGGAACGGCTCGTTCCCGACCACAGCGACCGTGCCGGACAGGCGCAGGTCACGGCTGGACGCGCCCACCTCGACGGTGTACTCGCCGCCCTCGACCACCCACGCCTCGTCACGGACGCTCCAGTAGGCCAGGTCGTCGGAACCGATCGCGATCTCGACCCGCCCGGACGCACCGGGCTCCAGCACCACCGACGCGAACCCCTTCAGCTCCCGCGGCACCCGGACCACGGCCGAGCCCGGCACCGAGACGTAGGCCTGCACGATCTCCCGTCCAGCCCGCTGCCCGGTGTTGGTCACCGTCAGCGACACCGTGAGCCCGGCATCGGCAGCAGCCAGCGCCAGGCCGGAGTACTCGAACGTCGTGTAGGACAGGCCGTGCCCGAACGGGAACGCCGGCTCGGTCCCGGACGCGTCGTAGCCCCGGTAGCCCACGAACAGGCCCTCGCCGTAGCGCACCCCCGAGTCGTCGCCGGGGAAGTGCAGCGCGCTCGGCACGTCCGCGAGCCGGTGCGGGATCGTCTCGGTGATCTTGCCCGAGGGGTTCACCACGCCGTACAGCACGTCTGCGAGCACCCCGCCCCCGGCCTGCCCGAGCAGCCAGCCCTCCACGACCGCCCGCACCCGGTCGGCGAACGGCAGCAGCACCGACGCCCCGTTGCTCAGCACCACGACCACGTTCGGGTTCGCGGCGAGGATGTCCTCCAGCAGCGCCAGCTGCTCGGCCGGCAGGTCGGCGGTGTCGCGGTCGTAGCCCTCCGACTCGTGGTTCTCGCCCAGCCCGAGGAACGCCAGCACCACGTCGGCGTTCCTCGCCACCGCCACCGCCGCCTCGTGCGCGCCGGCGGCCAGCTCCTGGCCGGCCGCGGTGGTGAAGCCCGGCGCGAACGGCACCTCGTGCCCGACCAGCGCGGTGATCGCGTCGAGCGCGTTGTCCAGCCGGGTCGGGTTCACCCGCGACGAACCGGCACCCTGGTAGCGCGGGGTGCGGGCGAACTCGCCCACCACCGCAACCTTCGTCTCGCGCGCCAGCGGCAGCACCCCGTCGTTGCTCAGCAGCACCACGCACTGCTCGGCCATCCGCCGGGCCAGCGCGTGGTGGCCGTCCACGTCGAACGAGTCCGGCGCACCGTCGAGGCTCGCCAGCGCCTTTCGCACCACCGCCTCGACCCGGGCGTAGGCCTGATCGATGGTCGCGGCGTCGATCTCCCCGGTGTCCAGCGCCGCACGGACCTCCTGCTCGTGCCCCGGGTTCGCCGGCATCTCCAGGTCCAGGCCCGCCTTCAGCGCGCGCACCCGGTTCCAGACCGCGCCCCAGTCCGAGACCACGACACCGTCGAAACCCCACTCGTCGCGCAGCACCTCGGTGAGCAACCAGTGGTTCTCGGACGCGAACGTGCCGTTCACCTTGTTGTAGGAGCACATGATCGTCCACGGCTTCGCCTTCCGGACCACCTTCCCGAAGCCGCGCAGGTAGACCTCCCGCAGCGTGCGGGCGTCCACCTGCGAGTCCCGCCGCATCCGGTCGGTCTCCTGGTTGTTGGCCGCGAAGTGCTTCACTGAAGTACCGATGCCCTGCGACTGGATGCCGTTGACCAGCGCGGACGCCAGCTCCCCGGCCACGAACGGGTCCTCCGCGAAGTACTCGAAGTTGCGCCCGCACAACGGCGAGCGCTTGATGTTCATGCCCGGGCCGAGCAGCACCCCGACGTCCAGCGCACGACACTCCTCGCCCAGCGCGACGCCGACCTGCTCGACCAGGTCCGGGTCCCACGAAGACGCCAGCCCCACCGCGGGCGGGAAGCACGTGGCTGGCTCGGACGCGTTGATGCCCACGTGGTCACTGGACCCGGACTGCTTGCGCACCCCGTGCGGGCCGTCCGTCCACATCAGTTCGGGCAGTTCCGCCTCGGGAACCGCGGGCGTGTGCCAGAAGTCCGACCCTCCGGTCAGCGGGATCTTGGCGTGGACGTCGACCATGGTGGCTCCTTGCGTTGGTGGGGGTCAGCCGATCCGCCCGGTGCGGGCGACGTCGGCGAACCAGCGGGCGCTGGCCTTGGGAATGCGGTTGAGGTCGGCGTCGACGCGGACGAGGCCGAACCTCTTGCCGTAGCCGTAGGACCACTCGAAGTTGTCCATCAGCGACCAGGCGAGGTAGCCGCGCACGTCGGCGCCGGCGTCCATCGCCTCCGCCACGGCGGTCAGGTGGCGACGCAGGTAGTCGATCCGGTCGGCGTCCTCGACGCTGCCATCGGCCCCGACCACGTCGTCGAACGCGGCACCGTTCTCGGTGATCACCATCGGTACGCCGGCCGGGCCGGCGTAGTCCGTGTGCAGCCAGGTGAGCAGGTTGCGCAGCCCTCCCGGGTCGACCTCCCAGCCCATGTCGGTGAGCGGCAGGTCGCGAAGCACCTGGACGGCGTCCGGCGCGGCGATGTGCGGGGTCGGCTCGGCGGGCTCGCCGGCACGGAACACGTTGGTCGTGTAGTAGTTCACGCCCAGCACGTCGATCGGCACGCTGATCGCAGCCAGGTCCTCCTCGGCGACCAGGTCCTCGGGCCAGACCTCGGCGAGGTCGTCCCGCACGTCGGCCGGGTACCGGCCGGTGAAGATCGGCTCGACGAAGAACCGGTTGGCCGTCCCGTCCACCCGACGGGCGACGTCGCGGTCCGCCGGGCTGTCGGACGCGGGCAGCGCCGGAGTGAAGTTGAGCGTGATACCCAGGCTCGCGGACGGGTCGGCCTCGCGCAGCGCCTGCACCGTCCACCCGTGCGCCAGCAGCAGGTGGTGCGCGGCCCGGATCGACGCCGCCGGGTCGGTCTCGCCGGGCGCGTGGACGCCCGCGGCGTAGCTCAGGAACGAGGCGCACCAGGGCTCGTTCAGCGTCGTCCACGTGCGCACCCGGTCGCCGAGGCGGGAGTGCACGGCCAGCGCGTAGTCGACGAACCGCTTCGCGGTGTCCCGGCTCGTCCAGCCGCCCGGCAGCGCGGCGGGCAGGTCCCAGTGGTACAGCGTCAGCCAGGGGGCCACGTCGTTGGCGAGCAGCTCGTCGACCAGGCGGGAGTAGAAGTCCATCCCGCCGGGGTTCACCACGCCGTCGTTGAACACGCGCGGCCACGACACCGAGAACCGGTAGGTGTTCATGCCGAGGTCGGCGAGCAGCTTCACGTCCCCGGCGTAGCGGTGGTAGTGGTCGCAGGCGACCGCGCCGTCCTCACCGTTGACGATCGCGCCGGGCACGCGGCAGAACACGTCCCAGATCGAGTCCTGCCTGCCGTCCTCGGCCGCCGCGCCCTCGATCTGGTACGCCGACGTGGCCGAGCCCAGGAGGAAGCCCTCCGGGAGTTCGATGCTCATGGAAAGCCTTTCCGCACTCGCGGGTCAGTCCTTGCGGATCTTGAGGCTGCCCTTCAGGTCGGGGACGTCGGAGAGCAGCCGCTTGGTGTACTCGTGCTTCGGGGTGAAGATCACCTCGTCGGTGGTGCCGCGCTCGACGACCAGGCCGTGCTCCATCACCACGACCTCGTCGGCGAAGTAGCAGGCCTGGCCGATGTCGTGGGTGATGAACAGCACGGTCAGCCCGAGGTTCTCCCGCAGGTCCTGCATCACGTTCAGGGCGCTCACCCGCAGCGAGGCGTCCAGCATCGACGTCGCCTCGTCGGCCAGCAGCACCTTCGGGTTCATCATCAGTGCCCGGGCGATCATCACCCGCTGCCGCTGGCCGCCGGAGAGCTGGTGCGGGTACTTGTTCACGGCGTCGGCCGGCTTCAGCCCGACGTAGCCGAGGCACGTCTCGATCAGTTCGTCCAGCGTCTCTTCCTGCAGCTTCTCCTGGCCCATCCCTCGACGCAGGGTGTGGCCGACGGTGAAGAACTGGTTGAACGAGGAGAAGGGGTCCTGGAACACGGCCTGCACATCGCGCCAGTACGCCCGCAGTTCGGCGCCCTTGATGTGGGTGACGTCCCTGCCCTGGTAGGTGATCGTGCCGCTGGTCACCGGCAGCAGCCGCAGCAGCATCCGGGCCAGGGTCGACTTGCCGGAGCCCGACTCGCCCACCACCGCGAGCACCTTGCCCGCGTGGAACTCCACGCTGACGTCGTCCACGGCGGTGAGGTGGCCGCCGGCGATCTTGAACTGCTTGGTCACGTGGCTCGCCGTGAGCACCGCCTCAGCGTTCGTCGTCGACTCGCTCATGCCTCGTTCACCTCCATCGGAACGGTCTCGAAAGCGTGGTCGTTGGCCCACCAGCAGGCCACCGAGTGGTTCCGCTCGTGCAGGAACTCCGGCTCCTTCAAGGAGCACTCCGGCATCGCGAACGCACACCGCGGATGGAAGCGGCAGCCCGACGGCGGGTTGCCCAGGTTGGGCGGCGAGCCGGGAATGCCGAGCACGTGCTTGGTGCGGGTCTCCTCGGTCGGGTCGAGCACCGAGGAGAGCAGCGCCGAGGTGTAGGGGTGCCGCGCGTTGTTGACCAGTTCCTCGGTCGGCCCGGTCTCCACGATCTTGCCGGCGTACATGATCGCGAGCCGGTCGGTGACCATGCTCAGCACGGGCAGGTCGTGGGTGACGAAGATCACGCCACGCATGATCTTCTTCTCGACCATCGCCAGCAGCATCTCGATCAGTGCCTTCTGGCTCGACACGTCGAGGGCGGACGTGGGTTCGTCCGCGATCAGCAGCGCCGGGTTCAGCAGCGTGGAGATCACCGTGACCATCCGCTGCTTCATGCCGCCGGAGAGCTGGTGGGCGTACTGGTCGAGCACCCGGGTGGGCATCTCCAGCATCTTCAGGCGGTCGGTCGCGCGGTCCAGGGCCTCGGCCTTGGGGGTGTCCCGCTTGTGGGCCCGCATCACGTCCACGACCAGGTCGCGGATCCGGAGCGTCGGGCTGACCGCGTTCATCGCGCCCTGGGGCAGCAGCGAGACGGTCGCCCCACGGTAGGGACGGTGCTCCTCGTTCGCTCCCTTCGCCAGCGTGCTGAGCTCGATCTCCTTGCCGTCGATCGCCATCTTGCCGGCGATCACGTACAGCGGCGGGTTGGCGATCATGGCCAGCGCGTTGCCCAGGGTCGACTTGCCGCAGCCGGACTCGCCGGCGAGGCCGAGGATCTGTCCCTCCGGCACCTCGATCGTGACGTTGTCGACGGCCGGGACGTCCTGGCCGGTGTCGGCGGCGTAGACGGCGGTGACGTTGCTGGCCCGCATCAGGATGTCGCTCATGCAGGCACCTCTTCCTTGCCCTGGATCTGCTCGGACAGCTTGCGGGCGGCCTCGGCGCGCCGCTCGGCGGCCTTGGCCAGGTTCTTCTTCTTGCCCCGGCGCAGCCGCGGATTGAACACCTCGTCCAGTGAGGACTGCAGCAGCAGCAGGGAGAAGCTGATCAGGGTCAGCATGATCGTCGGCGGCAGGAAGGCCCACCAGGCCCCGGTCGCGACCGCCTGGAAGGCCAGCGCCCAGTGCAGCTGCATGCCGAGGGAGTTCGTGCCGGACGGACCGAGGCCGAGCATCGACAGCGTCGACTCGGCGAGGATCGCGCTGGCCATCTGCAGGATCCAGGCCATCACGATGTAGCTGGCCAGGTAGGGCAGCACGTCGAAGACCATGATGCCGGGGGTGCGGGCGCCGGAGAGCTTGGCCACGTCGATGTGTTCTCGCGTGGCCACCGAACTCGCCTGGGCTCTGACCGCTCGTGCCGTCCATGGCCAGGACGTGATGCCGATCACCAGCGCCAGCCCGACGATGCCCTTCAGGAACTGGATGTCGGTGCTCTGCAGGGACATCGAGATCAGGATCAGGATGACGATCGCGGGGATCGCCAGCACGACGTTGGTGATGCCCATCAGGGCTTCCTCGAGCCAGCCGCCGACGTAGCCGGCGATCACGCCGATCAGCACGCCGATCACGGTGGCCAGCGTGCCGGCGAGCAGGCCGTTGATCAGGGAGTTCCTGGTGCTGGCCATCAGCACGGCGAGCACGTCGTAGCCGAAGTTCTCCGTGCCGAGGATCTGCTGCGGGGACGGGGCGTCGTAGAGCGAACCGACCTTGAGGTCCGGCGCGTACGGGTAGAGCAGCGGGCCGATGAAGGCCAGCACCACGATCCCGATGATCATCCCGAGGGAGACCCACATCCGCGGACCGAAGTTCAGGCTGCGCCAAGCGGGCTTGGGCTTGGACTGCGCCGGCGCGGGGGTCTGCGGAGCCTGCGGCTCCTCCGCCTCGGCGACGGCGTTGCTGATGTTCGTCATGTCACTTCTCCCCCGACTTCGCGGCCCGGATCCGTGGGTCGATGAATCCGTAGAGGACCTCGACGGCGTAGTTCGCGACCAGCACCGCGACCGTGATGATCAGGGTGACGGCCTGGACCACGGGGTAGTCGTTGGCCGCGATCGCGTTGAACAGCAGGGTGCCCATCCCGGGGTAGCTGAAGACCAGCTCGGTGATCAGGGCGCCGCCCACCATGGTGCCGATGCTCAGCGCCAGACCCGTGATCTGCGGCAGCATCGCGTTGTTGAAGATGTAGCGGGTCATCTTGGCGTCGCCGATGCCCAGGCTACGGGAGTAGTTCACGTAGTCGGAGCCGAGTTCGTAGATGGCCATCGAGCGCATGCCGACGGCCTGCCCGCCGATGTTGACCACCAGCAGCGACAGGAACGGCAACCACCAGTACTGGAGCGCGTCGCTGAAGAACGCCCAGCTCCACTCCGGTGAGGTGCCCAGCGAGTACGCCCCGCCGGGTGGGAACCAGCCCAGCATCACGGCGAAGACGTAGAGCAGGATGATCGAGAGGCAGAAGTAGGGAACGGAGGAGAACAGCAGGGACGTCGTGAAGACCGACTTGTCCCAGCTGCCACCCTTGTAGGCGGCAACGGCGCCGAGCACGTTGCCGATGATCCAGCCGAGGAAGATGGCCGGGATCTGGAGCACCAGGGTCCAGGGCAGCGACTGTGCGATCAGGTCGCTCACCGGGGTGGGGTAGAACGCGAACGACTTGCCCAGGTTCCCCTGCAGGATGCTGGTCACGTACGTCACGAACTGGTTCCACATCGGCTGGTCAAGGCCGAATTCCCGCATGAACTGCTCGTACACCCGCTGTTGCGCCTCGGAACTGGCGCCACCCTGGCCCAGTCCCGAGACGATCACGTCGACCGGGTTACCCGGGATGAGCCGCGGCAGCAGGAAGTTCAGAACCACTGCCACCACGAGCGCACCCAGGTACCAGACGGTCTTGCTCGCCAGATAGCGTCGCAGACCCATGGTGCTCCAGTTCCCTTCCGGTCAGCCGGCGATCTTCTGGATCTTGTACATCCAGGTGTTGCCTGCACCGCGGAACATCGGCGGAGCGTAGCTGTTGTTCTCGTCGGGCCAGTTGTAGAAGTTGGTCGCGTTGTACTCGTAGAACTCGTCCGGCCGGTACATGATCGGGCAGGCGGGAACTTCCTTGCGGTACAGCGAGTCCAGCTTGTCATAGGCCGCCTTCTTGGCCGCGTCGTCCGTGGCCTGCGAGGCCTCGGTCAGCATGGCCTCCACGTCGCTGTTCTTCCAGCGTCCGTAGTTGGCGAAGGTGGTCTTGCCGATCGGCTGCATCTCGGACTGGCTCATGATGTCCTTGAACCGGGCCCACGGGGTGGCGGGGTTCACGCCGGAGACGTACCAGACGGCCATGTCGAAGCTGCCGCCCTGGATGGCCTGCGTGGTCTCGGCCTGCTGCGGGAAGTTGGTCGAGCAGTCGATGCCGATCGCGTTCAGGCTCTTGGCGATGATCTCGCAGGAGGCGTTCCAGTCCGTCCAGCCGGTCGGGGTGATCAGCTTGTACGGGCCGAGCCGGGTGCCGTCGAGGGTGTAGATGCCGTCGGAGCCCTTCTTGGCGCCCGCGTCGGTGAGCAGCTTCTCCGCGGCGGTCGGGTCGTAGCTCCAGCCGTTGGCCTTGGCGTCGTCGGCGTTGAAGTACTTCTCCTCGGCGCCGGTCGGCAGGATCAGGCTGGGCTGCACCTCTGCGGAGTAGCCGGACATCGCGGTCTCGGCGATCGACGCGTAGTCAATGGCCGACGCGATGGCCTTGCGGACGGTCGCGTTGTCGAGGCCCTTCTTCGTGGTGTTCATCAGCAGCATCGGCATCGAACCCGGCACGTAGTACGGCTTGTCCTTGAGGAAGGTGCCGACCGGCTTGCCGCCCTCCCACATCTTCCAGATCTGGGAGACGAACTGCTGCATGATGTCGAGCTCGCCGGCCTGGAACTTGATGTTGCCGTCCTCGTTCGACTTGAAGATCGGGTGGATGATCTGCTTCATCACCGGCAGGCCGCCATAGAACGTCTGGCCCCAGTACTTGTCGTTGAGGGTCAGCACGACCTGGGTCTGGTCGGCCTTGTCGAGCGTGAACGGACCGGTGCCGATCGGCTTGTCCATGACCTCGGTGGGCAGCTTGTCGTCGGCGATCCCGGAGAACACCGCCTGCGGCAGCACGTAGTTCTCGGTGAGCATGCGCAGGATGTTGCTGACGTTCTTGGTCTTCTGGTTGACCGTGATCACGATCGTCGTGTCGTCGGTGGCCTCCATGGAGTCGGCCAGCTGCCAGAACGACGCCACGTTGATGCCGCTGTTCTTCTTGCCGAGCTCGTAGGAGAAGACGACGTCCTTCGCGGTGCACGCGCTGCCGTCGGAGAAGGTGACGCCGTCCTGCATGGTCAAGGTGATGGTGCTGGTGCCGTCGACCGCGTACTCCTTGGCGATGCCCGGCATGATCTCGCCGGTCAGGATGTTCCAGCGCAGCGGGGTCTCATAGACGATCTGCATCACGTTCGCCGCAGCCGGCCACGCGGCCGTCGGGGAGAGCGGGTTGAAGGTCGCCGGGGGGCCCCACTGGAAGCCGGCGATGATCAGGGCGTCGGCCGTGGTGCCGCTGCGGCCCTTGCCCACCTGGCCGTTGTTGCCGATGCCGGGCTTGGTCTCACCGGACGCGCCGCCGGAGGCGGTGCCGCCGCTGCCGCTGCCGGCGCAGGCCGCGAGCGCGATGCTGCCGGCGACGACGCCGCCCAGCTTGAGGAACGAGCGCCGCGAGGGCTTCTCGAAGATGGAATCTGACATTGCTTACCTCCATTGGTCAGGCCCGCCAGTGGGCCTCAATGAGTGGTTGATTGGGTTGTCGGTACTGCCAGTGGTGTTGGTTCGACGTCCCGGCCCTTCGCAGGGCCGCTGCTCAGGGCACCCTCATACGGCCTCACTCGGGGTCAGTGGTCTGGTGAGGGATCGCAGGGCCGGACGGGCGGTGAGCCCGGCCAGCTCGTCGTCGGCGAAGCTGCCGGACACCGTGAAGGTGTGGGCCTCGCCGGGGAACAGGTCGACCAGCATGCTGTCGCTGACCGCGTCGGAGTCGACCCGGTCCGGGAACAGGCACAGCGTGCGCAGGAAGCTGCGGGCGGTCACGGTCACCGCCGCGCCGTCGTCGGTGCGGGCCACGCTCGCCTCGTAGTCGGGCGCGGGCAGCGCGGCGTCCACGTCCTCGACCAGCAGCTTCACCGCGCGCTCGGCGCCGTCCAGGGCGACCACCAGAGCCAGTTCGGCGGCGGGAACGTCGGTGGAGTCCGGGGTGATCTCCACCTCGGTCCGCGAGCGGACGTCCACCAGCCGCGCCAGCGACCGGGACCAGAGGATGTCGCCGCCGAGCGTGCGCAACTCGACGGTGCCGGTGGCGACCCAGTCGGTGGTGCCGTCGTTGACCAGCACCGCGCGCCAGCCGCCCGCGTCGCGCTGCAGCGTGACCAGGCGGTCAGCGTAGGCCGAGCGGACGGCGTACCACAGCGGCTTGCGGCGGGCGACCGGCTCCCCCGCCGCATTCGTGCCCAGGTCGAGGGCCGCCCAGGAGGTGACCGGCCAGCAGTCGTTGAGCTGCCACACGATCGAACCGAGGCAGTGCCCGCGCAGCGAGCGCCAGCGCTCGATGCCGTAGCGCACGGCGCGGGCCTGCTGGAGCTGCATCGCTAACAGCCAATCGTCGAAGTCGCCGGGGCCCTCGCCGGGGGCCGGCAGGTGGCCCTGGATGCCCCGGTTGAGCTTGTCGTTGCCACCGGCTGCCTTCTGGTGGACCAGCATCGCCGCGGAGGTGGCGCTGCGGTCGTCCGGCTCCAGGGTCCGCGCCCAGGTGGCCCAGGTGGCCGGACCCTGGTAGCCGAACTCGGAGACGAAGCGCGGCGTGTAGTCGTCGTAGGCTGTGTAGTCTCGCTCGTTCCACACGTCCCAGATGTGCACGCACCCGTGGTTCATGTCGTTGGGGTGGATGTCGTTGCCCATGCCGGACGAAGGGCTGCCCGGCCAGTAGGGACGGCTCGGATCGAGCTCGGCCACCACGCGCGGCAGCATCTCGTAGTAGTAGCCGGCGCCCCACGCCTTCCCGTCCAGCTGGTCGGCCCAGTTCCAGTCGTGGAAGCCCCAGATGCACTCGTTGTTGCCGTTCCACAGCACCAGCGAGGGGTGGGCGGACAGGCGCACCACGTTGTCACGGGCCTCGGCCTCCACCTCGAGGGCGAGCGCCTCGTCCTCCGGGTAGGCGGCGCAGGCCAGGCAGAAGTCCTGCCAGACCAGCACGCCGAGCTCGTCGCACGCGTCGTAGAAGCCCTGCTGCTCGTAGATGCCGCCGCCCCAGATCCGGAGCATGTCGATGCCGGCGTCCTTCGCCTGCTGCACCCGCTCGCGGTAGCGCTCGGGCGTGACCCGGCTGGGGAAGCAGTCGTCCGGGATCCAGTCCATGCCGCGGGCGAACAGCTGGACGCCGTTCAGCCGGAACCCGAAGGTGGCACCGTTGCCGTCGGCGTCCGGGGTGGTGTCGAGCTCGACGGTGCGGAAGCCGGTGCGCCGCTCGACGCGGTCGAGCACCTGCTGCTCGTCGTGGAAGGTGACCTCGACCTCGTAGAGCGGCTGCTCGCCCAGGCTGTGCGGCCACCAGGGGGCGACGTCGCTCATCGTCAGTTCGGCCTCGGCCCAGTCCTCGTCGGCGGCGACGCCGACCTCGGCGTACTCCTCGCCGCGCCGGACCCGGACGGTGAGGGCGGCGAAGCGGCTGCCTCCGGCGATCTGGACGTGGACGCGCAGCCGGCCGTCCCAGCTGCCGGAGGCGTTCTGGGTGGCCGTGCCGAAGACGGCGACGTCGGCGATCCGGGCGCGGTTCCAGGAGCGCAGCCCGATCGTCTTCCAGATGCCCGCCGTGATCAGGCGGGGGCCCCAGTCCCAGCCGAAGTTGCAGGCCATCTTGCGGACCAGGTTGTAGGGGTCGCGCTCGACGTGGATGCGCTCGCCCACCTGCGCCGCCATCGCGGTGGTGTACTCCAGCACCGGCGAGAACACGACCTCGATCACGTTCGGGCCCGGCTGCAGGCGGCCGTCGGCACCGAAGGCGTTGCGGCGGTGCATGTTCACCGAGCGGCCCAGCGAGACGCCGTTGCAGAAGACCTCCGCGATGGTGTCCAGGCCGTCGCAGAGCAGGTCGCAGTGCGTGTTCGCGAGTTCGGGCGCGTCGGGTGCGAGGTCGAACTCGCCGCGGTAGGTCCAGGCCTGCTCCCCCACCCAGTGTTGGTCGGCCTCGTTCGTGCCGAGGTAGGGATCGTCGATCAGGCCAGCGGCCAGCAGGTCGGTGTGGACGACGCCGGGCACCGTGGCCGGGATGCCGGCGGCGAGTTGCTCCCGCAGGGGTTCGGGCACCGATTTCCAGCCGCTACCCGCTGTATCCGCGCGGACGGTCCAGCGCGCACCCGACAGGTCCAGCCAGCCCTGCTCCACGAAGTCCTCCTCGACCCCTGCTCCTCGACGAGCGGCCCGGACCTGCCCGGGCCCCAGCAATGGCCGCGCTCTCATCCCGCGGTGGGACGTACGTTAGCACCGACCGCAAACGCTCTCATAAGAGTTGGCAGAGCCGTGCTCGGATCGTTACCAGTCCGAGACCTTGCCGCCGGGGCACGCACAACGTTTCACTCGCACGCTGCCGCAGGCGCCCCTTCGCGCACGGCAGTCAGCGTCGATCCGGCCGGCGTCGAGTTCACGTCCAGCATGCGGACCTCCCGGCCCGCATCGCGGATGTCAGGAGGCGCTGGGGCCCTCGTCGGTGGACTGCGGAGAGGCCTGCGGCTCGGGCGCCGGCGCCGGCGCGGCCGCGGGCGGGGTGGCGGCCGGCGGCTCCACCGCGGCGGGGCTCTTCGTCTCCTCCTTGAACTCGCGGATCGCCTGGCCCGCGCTCTTGCCGAACCCGGCGAGCTTCGTCCCGCCGAACAGCACCAGCGCAACCACCGCGAGGATGACCCATTCCCAACCGCCCAGACTTGGCATGAAAGCACTCCTTAGCTCTTCAGGGCTCGTTCAATTCCTACCCCGTGCCCGCAAGCCCGGGCTCCTCACGGAGTATCTTCCACCCCACACGCCGATTCGGCACGCCGGGCACGTCGTTCGCGCTCATCTGTGAGATCGCTCTCATAGACTGCCACACAACACCGACCAGGGAGGAACCATGGAGCAGGGCGCCCGGAAGCTGCGTCCGGGACAGCGCGCGCAGCTGTTCACCTACGACGTCGCCGAGGCCACCAGCACCCTGGTCACCGAGTCGGCCACCCTGTTGTTCGAGGCGCCGAACTGGACCCCGGACGGGCACTGGCTGATCGTGAACGCGGACGGTGTGCTGCACCGCGTCCCTGCCGGCGGCGGCGCGCCGGAGCCGATCGAGGTGCCGGGCCTGCCGCTGGTCAACAACGACCACGTGCTCTCCCCGGACGGGCGCACCGCCTACGTGTCCGGCTTCGACGGGCACCTGCACGCGGTCGACCTGGCCACGCGGGCCCACCGGCGGGTCTCGAACGACCACCCGGACTTTGTGCACTTCCTGCACGGGGTCTCCCCGGACGGGGCGCTGCTCGCCTACATCGGCATGGACCTGCTCCCGGACGGCGTGCGCACCAACGTCTACACGGTTCCGGCGGCCGGCGGCGCGGACGTGCAGCTCACCGACGACGGGTTCCCCGACGACGGCGCGGAGTTCAGCCCGGACGGGGCGTGGGTGTGGTTCAACTCCGAGCGCGGCTCGACGACGCCCGGGCACGCCCAGCTGTTCCGGATGCGTCCGGACGGGTCGGAGATCGAGCAACTCACGTTCGACGAACGGGTGAACTGGTTCCCGCACGTCTCCCCCGACGGCACCCGGGTCGTCTACCTCAGCTTCCCCCCGGGGACCCTGGGCCACCCGGCGGACCTGGACGTGGTGATCCGCCTGCTCGGCCCGGACGGGACGGCGACGGACCTCGTCCACCTCTTCGGCGGCCAGGGCACGCTCAACGTCGCCGGCTGGGCTCCCGACAGCACCCGGTTCGCCTACGTGGCCTACCCGCTGAAGTGACGCGAACAGGAACCGTCCCCATTCCACGTCGCGGGGACGGTTCCTTTTCGCGTCGCCACGCCCGGCCGGCGTTAGGCTCTGGCCCACCGACGAGAGGACCCCGATGAAGCTGCAGGACTTCCCGCGTCACCCGCTCACCTTCGGGCCCAGCCCCGTGCACCACCTCGAACGGCTCAGCCGGCACCTCGGCGGTGCGCAGGTGTGGGCCAAGCGGGAGGACGTCAGCAGCGGTCTCGCCTTCGGCGGCAACAAGGTGCGCAAGCTGGAGTACATCGTCCCCGACGTCCTCGCCAGCGGGGCCGACACCCTGGTCTCGATCGGCGGCTACCAGTCGAACCACACCCGGCAGGTCGCCGCGGTCGCGGCCCACCTCGGCCTCAAGTGCCGGCTCGTCCAGGAGCACTGGGTGCCCTGGGAGGACCCGGTGAACGACCGGGTCGGGAACATCCTGCTGTCGCGGATGATGGGTGCGGACTCCCGGCTCGATCCGGCCGGCTTCGACATCGGCATCCGCGACTCGTGGAAGGACGCGCTCGCCGAGGTGGAGGCCGCCGGCGGGAAGCCCTACCCGATCCCGGCCGGTGCGTCCGAGCACCGGCTCGGCGGGCTCGGGTTCGCGAACTGGGCGTTCGAGGTGGCCGAGCAGGAGGAGCAGCTCGGCGTCCGCTTCGACACGATCGTCGTGTGCACGGTGACCGGCTCGACGCACGCGGGCATGATCGCCGGGTTCGCCGCGCTGGAGGACCTCACCGGGGTGAAGCGGCGCGTCCTCGGCATCGACGCGTCCGCCACCCTCGAACAGACCCGCGACCAGGTGGGACGCATCGCGCGGCACACCGCTGAGCTGATCGAGCTCGGACGCGACCTGCGCGACGACGAGATCACCGTGCTGGAGGGGTGGGCGGGCGACGCCTACGGCATCCCGGTCGACTCGACGATGGAGGCGATCCGGCTCGGCGCCCAGCTGGAGGCGATGATCACCGACCCGGTGTACGAGGGCAAGTCCCTGGCGGGCCTGGTCGACCTGGTCTCCTCCGGCGAGATCCCGCGCGACTCCACCGTCCTCTACGCCCACCTGGGCGGCCAGCCCGCGATCAACGCCTACCACCGGCTCTGGCCCTGAACCGGAAAGGAACCGTCCCCATTTCGCGTCGCGACGTGAATCGGGGACGGTTCCTTTCCGGTTCACGGGGACGGTTCCTTTCCGGTTCAGTAGTTCCGCAGGTGCGGCAGTAGGCTGCGTTCCATGACGCAGTTGCGGATCAGCAGGGCGGCGGCACTCATCGGGGTCAGCGACGACACCGTGCGGCGCTGGGTCGATGGCGGACGGCTCGCGATGAGCCTGGACTCCTCGAACCGGCAGGTGGTCGACGGCGCCGACCTGGCCCGGATCGCGCAGGAGGAGGCCGCCGGCAGCAGGGACGCACTGGACGCCGGCGCCGGCGCGCGCAGCGCCCGCAACCACTTCACCGGACTGGTCACCAGGGTGCTCTCCGACCCGGTGATGTCCCAGGTCGAGCTGCAGTGCGGGCCGTTCCGGGTGGTCTCGCTGATCTCGACCGAGGCCGTCCGCGAACTCGGCCTCGAGCCCGGCTCGGTCGCGACCGCCGTGGTGAAGGCGACCAACGTGGCGGTCGAGGCGCGCCGGTGACGGCCCGTGGCCTGGCCGCGACGCTCGCGTCCGTCCTGCTGGTGGCCGCCGGGTGCGCGTCCCCGCAGGGCCGGCACCAGGAGCTGGTCGTGTACGCGGCCTCGTCCCTGAACTCCGTCCTCACCGAACTCGGCACCGAGTTCGGGGCCGACCACCCCGGCGTGGCCGTGAAGTTCTCCTTCGACGGCTCCGCCACCCTGGTCGACCAGCTCGCCGCCGGCGCGCCGGCCGACGTGCTCGCCACCGCCGACCGGCCGAACATGGCCAGGGCCGTCACGGCCGGCCTGGTCAGCGGCACCCCGCAGGTGTTCACCACCAACGTGCTCACCCTGATCGTGCCGACCGGCAACCCCGCCGGCATCACCGGGCTGGACGCCTCCCTCGACGGCACCAAGCTGATCGTGTGCGCCGACGGCGTGCCGTGCGGGTCGGCCACGACGAAGCTGGCCGGAATCCTCGGCGTCACGCTGCACCCGGTCTCGGAGGAGACGAAGGTGACCGACGTGCGCGCCAAGGTCGAGACCGGGCAGGCGGACGCGGGCATCGTCTACACCACGGACGCGAAGGCCGCGGGCGACAAGGTGGAGGCGATCCCGATCCCGCGCGCCGACGAGGCCCGCAACGACTACCTGATCGGCGTGCCGGCCGCCGCCACGCAGCCCGACCTCGCCCGGGAGTTCATCGCGTTCGTCACCGGCGATCGCGGCCGGGAGGTGCTCGCTGCCGCCGGGTTCGGCGGGTGAGGCCGTGATCCGTCCCGCACTGCCCCGCTGGGTCGCCGTCCCCGCCCTCGCGGCGGCGGTCTTCCTCGCCGTCCCGCTGCTGGCGGTGCTGGCGCGGGTGCCGTGGTCGCAGCTGCCCGCCCTGCTGGCCACCCCGTCGGCCACCGACGCCCTGTGGCTGAGCCTGCGCACCTGCACGCTGACCACCCTGCTGTCGCTCGTGCTCGGCCTGCCGCTGGCGCTGGTGCTGTCCCGGGGCCGGGGCCGGTGGGCCGCGCTCGGACGGCTGCTGGCCACCGTGCCGATGGTGCTCCCGCCCGTGGTCGCCGGCCTGGCCCTGCTCGTGGCGCTGGGCCGGCGCTCCTGGCTGGGCGGCGCGCTGGCGTCCGCGGGCATCGACCTGGCGTTCACCACCGCGGCCGTCGTGGTCGCGCAGAC
>JAGQUI010000120.1 GCA_020438595.1 Propionibacteriaceae bacterium
CGGTCCGGCGGCTACGAACCGACCTACGTCGACCGGCACATGGACGCCCTCGCCGCGGCGCTCTCCGGCGGTGGCGAGCTGCCGCCGAGGCCCGGCTACCGCTGAGCCGATCTGCACTCTGGATGGGCGATCCAGGCCGATCCGGGCAATTCTCGGGTGTCCACAGGGCAATTCAGGTCGGGGTAGCGTGGCCGGGTGGAGCGACCCGTGATCGAACCGCTGCCCGACGCCGACTTCCGGCGCGTGCTGTGCGTGGTGGCCCATCCTGACGACGTCGAGTACGGCACGTCCGCGGCGGTCGCGGCCTGGACGTCGCGCGGCGTCGAGGTGGCCTACCTGCTGCTCACCGCGGGTGAGGCCGGGATGCAGCGCCCACCGGAGGAGACCCGGGCCGTGCGGGCGGAGGAGCAGCGGGCCGCGTGCGACGTGGTCGGCGTGAGCGACCTGACCGTACTCGACCACCCGGACGGGATGCTGGTCCACTCCCTCGACCTGCGCATGGACATCGCGCGGAGGATCCGGCAGTTCCGTCCCGACGTCGTGCTGACCACCACGTGGGAGGTGGAGGCGCCCTGGGGGCTGAACCAGGCCGACCACCGCGCCGCGGGGCTCGCCTGCCTGGACGCCGTCCGTGACGCCGACAACACGTGGGTGTTCCCCGAACTCGCCGCGGAGGAGGGGCTGGCCAAGTGGGGCGCGACCTGGTTCCTGGTCGGCGGGGACGCCCGTCCCACCCACGGCGTGGACGTGTCCGGCGAACCGCTCGAGCGCGGGATCGCGTCCCTGGAGGCCCACGCCGCCTACCTCGGCGACCTGCCCGGCCACCCGACACCGCGTGACCTGATCACCGGCTCCACCGCCGCTGGCGGCCGGGCGCTCGGCGTCCCCCACGCCGTGCTGTTCCGCGCCCACAAGCTGCGCTAGCGGACCAAGTTGGGGACGGTTCCTAACTCGGTCCACATCGCCCCGGCCCACACCCGGGGACGGTTCCGTTCCGGTTCATTCCACCGATGACGAGCCGATTGAACCAGAACGGGGACGGACCTCGAAACCCCTGCGGTGGCGCCGAAGTACCTTGTCAGCTGGGTGAACCGGAACGGAACCGTCCCCGCGAACCGGAATGGGGACGGACCTTGCGAACCGGAATGGAACCGTCCCCGCGAACCGGAATGGAACCGTCCCCGCGAACCGGAATGGAACCGTCCCCGACCCGGTCCGGGTCAGTCGCGGGCGTAGCGGGCGACGAAGTTGCGCAGCACCAGGTGCTGCTCGCCGCTGACCCGGCTGGCGTAGGCCATCTCGGTGAGGTCTTCCAGTTCGGACGGGTCGAAGTAGCCGGCGTGCTGGTAGATCCGCATCCGGGCGGCCAGGTCGTCGGCGTCCAGTTCGGGGTGGAACTGGGTGACGTACACGTTCTCGCCCACCCGATACATCTGGACGGGGCAGTCGACGCCGGTGGCGAGCATGACCACCCCGGGCGGGGCGCCGTTGCAGGCCTCCTTGTGCCCGACGAACGCGTGGAAGGACGGGCGGATGCCCTCCAGCAGCGGATCGGCCTGCCCGGCCTCGGTGAGCCCGATCTCGATCGCGCCGACCGGCTCGCTGAAGGTGCGGTCGATCACGCCGCCGAGGTGCGTGCTGACCGTGCCGACGCCGTAGCACATGCCCAGGAACGGGAAGTCGGTGTCGACGATCTCGTCGACCAGCGCGGCCAGGTCCGCCTCCACGCGCAGCTGGATCTCGGTCTTCTGCGCGTCCGAGATGTTGAACGAGCTGCCGCCGAGCAGCACCCCCGAGTAGTCGGACAGGTACAGCGGCGGCAGCGGCCGGGACTCCACCCGGATGTGCTCGAGGGCGTCCGCGGCCAGTCCGGAGTGCCGCAGCACCGAGCGGTACTCCGCCGCGGCGGCCTCGTCGTGGTCGCGCGTGGCGAGCATCAGGAACGGCTTCACGGCGGTCAGACTAACCCGTCTCGCGGTGGTGGTGACGCGGAATGAGAACCGTCCCCGTTCCGCGTCGGCGGCGGGAAATGGCGGCGGTTCCCTTTCCGCGTCGGTCGATTCAGAACGGGCTCGGACGCCCGGTCTCGGCGAGCAGCAGCCGCAGCGCCGCCTCCGGGCCTCCCGCGTCCCGCTGCCGGGAGTAGCTGGCCCCGCGCTCGGCCAGCTCGCCGGCGAACCGCAGCTCCCGGGCACAACACAGGTCGCGTGCGACCGGCTCCAGCCGCTCCAGCCACTGCGCCAGGCCCACCCGCAACGGCACCTCCCGGCGGCGCCGGTTCGGGGTGATCACCTCCGCGTCCAGCCCGTAGCGGGCGGCCCGCCACTTGTTCTCCCGCACCAGCCACGGCGGCAGCGCCTCGTAGGTCTGGTCGCGCTCGTAGCTGCGGGACACGTACTCGGCGAAGCACTGGGTGAGCGCGGCGAGGCAGCCGAGCTCGGCCAGCGTCGGCACCGAGTCGGCCGTCCGGTTCTCCACCGTCCCGAACCGCGGCGCCGGACGGACGTCCCAGCGGATCTCCCCCGGGACGCTGATCATGCCGCAGTCGAACAGGTCCTCCGCGTACGCCTCGAACTCGGCCCAGGTCGTCATCGGGTACGGCAGGCCGTTCGTGGGCAACTGCTGGAACAGCATCGTGCGCTGGGACGCGTAGCCGGCGTCCTCACCCTCCCAGTACGGGGACGAGCAGCTCAGCGCGAGCAGGTACGGGTAGAACCGGGCCAGCCCGGTGGTGATCGGGATCGCCTTGGCGACGTGCTCGACGCCGACGTGCACGTGGGTGCCGCAGATCGCCATCTGGCGTCCCCACCAGCCGTTGCGCTCGGCGACCACGTCGTAGCGGTCGCCCTCGAACCGGGGCTGGTCGGCGGCCCTGCTGAACGGGTGTGTGCCCGACCCGATCAGGCCCACGCCCAGCCGCTCGGCCACCTGCCGCACGACCGCCAGGCTCTCCGCGACATCGGCGACCGCCCCTGCCACCGTGGCGTGGACGCCGGAGACGAGCTCGATCATCTCCTGCAGGTACTCCTTGCGGATGGGTGATTCCGCGTCGCTGCCGCACGCCTCCAGCACCTGCGGCGCGGCGGCGGTCAGCTCGCCCGAAGCGAGGTCCACCAGTGCCAGCTCCCACTCGATCCCCACGCTCGAGCGCTCGGACGGGGCGAAGTCGATCAGCATGTCGGCTCCTCACACTGGCGGCTGCGGCGATCCTACGGGGTCGGCCGCTGACAGTGAGTTGACCGCCTGTGTTCCGGGGGCAGATTCACTCTCTGCTGCGGAGTGGCATCGTTGCCCGCTGACAACGCCCCGCCACGCGCGTAGTGTTTGTCGGCTATGCATGACTTCCCGCCCCGCGTCGACGCCTACACCCCGGCCGAGACGCTCCGCCCGGACACCCGCAGCCCGGCCAGCTTCCTGGCCTGGCTGCTGCGGGTGCAGTGGGACGTGGTCGCGGCGCTCAGCCTGACCGGGCTGGTCTGGTTCCTGCCGGGCGCGCTGAGCCCGCTGCTGCTGGGCAAGGCGATCGACTCCGGCGTCCTGCACGGGGACATGTGGGCGACGATGGGCTGGGCGGGCGTGCTGACCCTGGTGGTCCTTGTTGGCGCCGGGGCGGGCATCCTCAACCACACCTTCGCGGTACGCGGCTGGCTGATCGCGCTCTACGGCACCCAGAAGCTGGTCACCCGCAAGGCCGTCCGGCTGGGCCACGTGCTCAGCCGCCGGCTGCCGACCGGCGAGGTGCTGAGCATCTCCAGCTCCGACTCGAACACGTTCGGCCAGACCATCGAGGTCTTCGCCCGCACGATCGGGGCGATGGCGGCGTTCGTGCTGGTCTGCGCGCTGATGTTCAGCACGTCGCCGCCGCTGGGCTGGGTGGTCGTGATCGCGGCGCCGCTGCTGGTCGGGGCGGCGTCCCCGGTGCTGCGTCCGCTCAACCACGCCCAGACCGCCGAGCGCACCCAGACCGGCGAGCTCACGTCCATGGCCACCGACATCGTCTCCGGGCTGCGGATCCTGCGCGGGATCGGCGGCGAGCGGACGTTCGGCAACAACTACGCCACGCTGTCGCAGAAGGTGCGCCGGCTCGGCGTCACCACCGGCACCTGGCAGGCGGTCACCGAGACGATCAGCGTGCTGCTGTCCGGCCTGCTGCTGGTCACGCTGGTCTGGCTGGGTACCCACGAGATGCTGGACGGGCAGCTCACCGTCGGCCAGCTGATCTCCTTCGTCGGCTACGCGCTGTTCATGGTGTGGCCGCTGCAGACCTTCTTCGAGTTCGCCCAGAAGTGGGTGCAGGGCCTGGTGTCGGCGCGCAAGACGATCGCGCTGCTGGCCCCCGAACCGCCGTTCAGCGAGGGCGACGAGCCGCTCGCGCCGCGGCCGCGGCTGGAGGACGGCGCGTCCGGCGTGGTGGTGGAGCCGGGCCGGTTCCTCGCCGTCGTCAGCGCCGTCCCCGAGGAGTCGGCGGCCCTGGCCGACCGGCTGGGCCGCTACCTGCCCACCCTGCAGGGGGCGCCGGAGACGGACGACGACGAGTCCGAACTGCGCGGACGGGAGGCCCGGCGCGCACGGGAGCAGAAGGAGGCGCGCCGCGCCGCGGTGGCCGAGCGGGACCAGGAGCTCGGCGGCGGCGAGTGGGGCGTGACCGCGGACGGTGTTGACTACAGCCGCCTGCCGCTCGCGTCCCTGCGCCGGACGGTGGTGGTCTCCGACACCGCCAGCCAGCTGTTCGCCGGCACCCTGCAGCAGGCGGTCGACCCGTGGGGCACCCACACCCTCGCCCAGGCGCAGGAGGTGCTGCACACCGCGGCCGCCGAGGACGTGTACGCCGGCCTGCCCGGCGGCTGGCAGGGGCGCATCGATGAACTGGGCCGGGGCCTGTCCGGTGGCCAGCGGCAGCGGGTGGTGCTGGCCCGGGCGCTGCTGCTCGACCCCGAGGTGCTCGTGATGGTCGAGCCGACGTCGGCGGTGGACGCGCACACCGAGGCGCGGATCGCCGAGCGTCTGGTGGAGCACCGCCGCGGCCGCACCACGGTCGTGATGACCGCGTCGCCGCTGCTGCTGCACCACGTCGACGAGGTGAGCCTGCTGGTCGAGGGACGCGAGGTCGCCCGCGGCACCCACGCCGACCTGTTGGCCGACCCGCGCTACCGCGCGATCGTCGGCCGCGGCATGGAGGACGACGAATGAGCGACCGGTCAACGTTGGAGGCGCACGGTTGGGGAACGGTCCCTGAGGGGCCGGGCGACGAACGAGCCCGGCGTCATTCCTCCACGGTCCCTGAGGAGCCGGGCGAGGAACGAGCGCTGCGTCATCCCTCCACGGTCCCTGACGAGCCGGCCGAGGAACGAGCCCGGCGTCACGAGGGGCCGTCGGTGGCCGACTGGATCCACGGCCCGATCGATGAACCGGTGCCGCCCGAACTGCTGGTCACTCCCGGGCTGCCCTGGTCCGGCCGGCTGGCCGCGCTGCGCCGCCGCCACCGGCTACGCGGCGAGCGCGCGCGGGCATTCTACGCGGCGTCCCGCCGACCGGAGCGTGGCCTACCGGTGGCCGGGAACGCGGCCGCGTGGGCGTTCGTGCGCCGGCTGCTGCGCACCCGCAAGGGCATGTTCGCCCTCACCGTGGCCACGAACCTGGCCGCGGCGATGGCCGGGCTGATCGTGCCGCGCCTGCTGGGCGACCTGGTCGACCAGGTCACCGGCGGGGCGGTCGACGTCGGGCAGGTGGACCGGATCATCATCGGCGTCGTCGTGGTGGTGGTCGTCCAGTCCGCGCTGGTGTTCGCGGCCCGGCGCGCGTCCGCCGTGCTCGGCTACGACCTGCTCGCCGCGGCGAGGGAGGAGATCGTCGGCACGGTGCTGCGGCTGCCGCTGGGCGAGGTGGAGTCGGCCTCGAGCGGCGACCTGCTCACCCGGATCACGTCCGACGTGTCGAAGATGAGCCAGTCGGTGCGCTGGGCGTTCCCGCAGTTGGTGATGTCGTCGGTGCTGGTGGTGGCCAGCCTGGTCGCGCTGGTGCTCAACTCGTGGTTCCTTGCGCTGACGATGACCGGCTCGCTGATCGTGCTGTGGTTCTCGACGCGGCACTACCTGCGGCATGCGGGAGCGGGCTACATCACCGAGTCGGGCACGTACAGCCAGATCAACTCCACCACGACCGAGACCGTCGAAGGTGCGCGGACGGTGGAGGCGCTGGGGCTGGGTGAGCGCCGGATCGCGATCGGGGACGCCGAAGTCGACGTGTCGAACCAGGCCGAGCGGTACACGATGACGCTGCGGAACCTGTTCTTCATCTTCCTCGACGTCTCCTACCAGTTGCCGCTGGTGGGCGTGGTGCTGCTCGGCACCTGGGGCTACGCGCAGGGCTGGGTGACCCTCGGCGAGATCACGACGGCCGCGATCTACGTGCAGGGCCTGGTCGAGCCGATGGACCGGCTGATCCAGGTGTTCGACACGCTGCAGGTGGGGCTGGCCGCCACCACGCGCCTGCTCGGCGTGGCCGAGGTGCCCGAGGACCGGGTGGCCGGCACGGAGCGTCCCGACGGCACCGAGGTGGTCGCCGGCGACCTGCGCTTCGCCTACCGTCCCGGCGTCGACGTGCTGCACGGTATCGACCTCGACCTGAAACCCGGGGAGCGGCTGGCGATCGTGGGGCCGTCCGGGTCGGGCAAGTCGACGCTGGGCCGGCTGCTGGCCGGGATCAACGGTCCGCGGACGGGCGAGGTCGACATCGGCGGGGTGGACGTGATGACGCTGCCGCTGGACCTGCTGCGCACCGAGGTGGCGCTGGTCACCCAGGAGCACCACGTGTTCGTGGGCACCGTCAGGGACAACATCGTGCTGGCACGCGACCGCCAACTGGAGGGCGAGGCGGTGGACGCGGCGGTGCGGGACGCGCTGCGCGCGGTGGACGCGCTCGACTGGGTGGAGCGACTGCCGCAGGGCCTGGACACGGTGCTCGGGCACGGGCGCGTGCACCTGACACCGGCGCAGGCGCAGCAGGTGGCGCTGGCGCGGCTGATGGTGGCCGATCCACACACGCTGGTGCTGGACGAGGCGACGTCCCTGATCGACCCGCGCACGGCCCGGCACCTGGAGGGCTCGATGGCCGCGCTGCTGGCCGACCGGACGGTGATCGCGATCGCCCACCGGCTGCACACCGCGCACGACGCGGACCGGATCGCGGTCGTGATCGACGGACGCATCGCCGAACTCGGTTCCCACGACGAGCTGATCGCCCGGGACGGCGAGTACGCCCGCCTGTGGCGCACCTGGCGCTCGTAGCGCGCGTCCCCGCCGCTTGGTCGAGCCCCCAACAACAACGGCTGGCCGAGCCCTGTCGAGACCAGCCCCGGCACCGGGGACGGTTCCTTTCCGGTTCGTGGGGACGGTTCTCCTGCCGTTCGTGGGGACGGTTCTCCTGCCGTTCGCGGGGACGGTTCTCCTGCGCCGCGGTGAACCGGAAAGGAACCGTCCCCGCGAACCGGAAAGGAACCGTCCCCGGGTGGGTCCGGGGGCGGAAGGTGGGTGGGGCTCGTGAGACGCTGTCGGTCGTGAGGATCGCGACCTGGAACGTCAACTCGCTGCGCGCCCGGATCGGGCGGGTGGAAGCCTTCTGCGAGCGCCACGACATCGACGTGCTCGCCATGCAGGAGGTGAAGGCGCGCGAGGACCAGGTGCCGCTCCTGGGGTTGCAGGGGCTGGGCTACGAGGTGGCCCTCGCCGGCGACGGGCAGTGGAACGGCGTGGCC
>JAGQUI010000121.1 GCA_020438595.1 Propionibacteriaceae bacterium
TCCTCGACCCGTTGCACGTGGGTGCCGACGATCGCCTCGACGCCGCGCTCGCGGAACAGCGATCCCGTCCACAGCTCGCTGGTGGTCTGGAAACCCTGCTGGTCGAAGACCATGCCGTCCACGCCGAAGTCGCCCAGCGCCGCCTCGTTGGTGAGGTAGACCACCCGGGCCAGGTCGCGGACGCCGGCCTCGCGCAGCTCGTGGTCGACGTTGAACACGTACTCGAACGCGGCTCCCTCGCAGGTGCAGGTGCCGTGGCCCGTGCCCACGACCAGGGTCTGCGGCTTGCCGGTCTTCAGGACCTCGATCACCTCGCGGAGCTTCAGGTTGGCCTCGACCGCGTGGTCGGCCGTGCACACCGACTGGGTGTGGCCACCCGGGCCCATGCCCTCGGTGGCCTCGAACTTCAGCTTCGGGCCGGTGGCGTTGATCAGGTAGTCATAGCGGAGGCGTTCGGTGGTGCCGGCCTTCTCGGGCAGGGTGTACTCGATGTCCACCGCGCCGCGGGAGTCGTGGGCGTCGCCCTTCGGCCGGATCGCGACCGCCTTCGCCTGGTGGAAGCCGATGTTCTTGCGCGCGTACACCGGGGCGAGCGGGAAGACCACGTCCTTCTTGGCCATCTCTCCGACGCCCACCCAGATGTTCGAGGGGATCCAGTTCCACTGCGAGTTGGGCGACACGACGGTCACCTTGTGCTGGCCTCCCAGCAGCCGCCTCAGGTGCAGCGCGGCCGTGTGGCCGGACACGCCTGCTCCCAGGATGAGCACCTCTGCCATGCGTTTCTCCTTCTGTCGGCAGCATCGCCGAGCCACAAGCATACCCTAGGGGGTATATAGCGCGCGGCCGGTCCGCAAGATCGGGACGCGCTCCCGCTCCTCACGCTAGCCCCGGCGTCGGGCGCCCGCAGGCGCTTCTGCGATCCGCTCGCCACCTGGTCCGCTCAGGTTCCGGGGATGCGGACGCCGCGGGCGGCGAGTTCGGCGTCCGACTCGGCGGGGGAGTGGGTGCCGGTCACGTCCGGGAACGCGCCGACCGGCGCCACGGTCGAGGTGACGGTGGCCGCGTGCACGCTGACCAGCTGCCAGGCCTGGGCGCCGTCCCGGCCGCGCATGCCCCGGCCGGTGGCGAGGTCCTGGGTGTAGCACAGCGACGTCGCGGCGTGGACGCCGATGCCGGCGAACGTGCCGAAGCCCGACTGGTGGAAGTGCCCGGCCAGGATCGCCCGGACGTCCGAGCCGGCGAGCACTCCGGCGAGTTCGGGCTGTCCGACGAGCTCCCAGCTCGCGGCGAGGTCCTGCACGACCGGCAGCGGGGCGTGGTGCATCGCGAGGATCGTCCCCTCCGGCGCGGGCTCGGCCAGCTGGCCGGCCAGCCAGGCCAGCGAACCGGGGGAGACCTCGCCGCTCTCGAGCCCCGGCACCGTGCTGTCCAGGCAGAGCATGCGCAGGCCGCCCAGCCGGTGCACCTGGTTGAGCGGGTCGGTGCGCCCCGGCCCGCCGAGCAGCGCGGCATCGAAGGCTGCACGCTCGTCGTGGTTGCCGTTCCCCCAGATCACCGTGGCGCCGAGCCGTGCCGCGACCGGCTCGACGATCCGGCGTAGTTCAGCGTACGACTCGGGCGTCCCGTCGTCGGACAGGTCGCCGGTGAACACGAACGCCTCGGGGGTGTGCGCGGACGCGGCCTCGAGCGCAGCGACCAGGTTCGGCCGGGCGTCCACCACACCGCGCACCAGCGGGTCGTCGGGGTGGCGCAGGTGGGTGTCGCTGAAGTGCGCCAGCACGTGCCGCGGACGGGGGTACTCGGCAATTCGCACGCCCCCAACCTACGCCGGTGGCCTCAGCCGTGCCGGGCGGTGAACAGCCGGGCCTCGGCGAGGGCCGACCAGCCGTCGAAGAACTCCAGGCCCACCAGCGTCGCCGGCGGGAAGTTGTACCGGATCAGCGACAGCGCTTCCGCGCTGGAGTGCTGGCGGTCGGCGATGTTCTCCGCCAGCGCGGGGATGCCCGGCGCGTGCCCCACCACGAGGAGGGTGTGGATCCGGTCCTCGATGCCGGAGAGCTCTGCGAGCAGCTGGCGCGTACCCGCGTTGTAGAGCCGGTCGAGATAGCGGATCGGTGCCCGCAGGTTGAGCAGCTCCGCGGTCTGCCTGGCCCGCGTCGCCGACGAGCAGAGCACCAGTTCGATGCGCTGGTGGGAGAGGATCTCGCCGACCGCACGTGCCTGGCCGCGTCCCTTCGGGGTCAGTTCCCGGGAGATGTCGCGCCAGTCGGCGCCGGTGTGCGCGGCCTCGGCATGGCGCAGGAGGTAGAGCCGATGTGCCTTGGGTTCGCCGCGGGTCGCCATCTAGGTCCTCCGAGCCAGTCCCGCGCCCGGCCTCACTCCCGCGTGAACTCGTTCTCGTAGGAGGTGCCGCGGGCGCGCTCCCAGCTGTTCCTGATCTCCATCTCGGCCTCGGCGTGCCCGACCCAGACCGCGCCCTCGACCGACTTGCCGGGCTCGAGGTCCTTGTAGACGCTGAAGAAGTGCTCGATCTCGAGCAGGGCGAGGTTCGACAGGTCGGTGAGTTCCTTGATGTTCAGCTGGCGCTGGTCGGCGACCGGGATGCAGAGCACCTTGTCGTCACCGCCCATCTCGTCGTGCATCCGGAACATGCCGATCGCGCGGCACTCGATCAGTGCGCCCGGGAACGTGGCCTCCGGGACGAGCACCATCGCGTCCAGCGGGTCGCCGTCCTGGCCGAGGGTGCCCTCGATGAAGCCGTAGTCGTTCGGGTACTGGGTGGACGTGAACAGCGTCCGGTCCAGCCGGATGCGACCGGTGTGGTGGTCCATCTCGTACTTGTTCTTGGTGCCCTTGGGGATCTCGATGGTGACATCGAAGTGCAGGCTCGGCTGGATCTTGGGGCGCGCGAATGTGGGCCGGTCCGTCGGAGTCATCTGAGCCTCTCTGTCATGATGGGTTCCCGATGTGTGAGCCGAGCCTATCGCGAGCCGCCGACCGATCAAGGTGGCGGTCATACGGCCCCGTACCGGTGCGGCTCCTCGGCGGGGTGCTGGCGCTGGGTCTGCTCGCGGGCTGCACGACGGCGACCGCGGAGCCACCGTCCACCCCTTCCACGGCGGTCAGCGCGGCTCCCGCGGCCTCGACCCCGGCCACCCCGGCGGCCACCCCCACACCCACGCCTGGCATCGACGCGGACGCGGTGAGCGCCCGGCTCGCGAAGGTGAACCGCGACGGCATCGCGCGCAGCGGGGTGGTGGTCCTGACCGACACCGGCGAGACGGTGACCGGACGGGACGCGGACACCCCGCTCGCGCCGGCGTCCACGATGAAGCTGCTCACCGGCATCACCGCACTGGACCTCCTCGGCGCCGACCACACGTTCACCACGAAGGTGGTCAGCCCTGAGCGGGGCCGGCTGGTGCTGGTCGGCGGCGGCGACCCCCTGCTCACCGACAAGGCGTCGAAGTCCGCAGCGAAGGCGGCCTCGCTGGAGACGCTGGCCGCGGCGACCGCCGACGCGCTGGCCGCGGCCGGGGTGAAGAAGGTGCGGCTCGACTACGACGCCGCCCTGTTCCACGGGCCCGACTACAGCCCGCGCTGGGACCGGAAGTGGCGCAGCTACCTCGCCCGGGTCAGCCCGCTGCTGGTGGACGAGGGCCGGTTCAACCCCTGGCAGTCCGACCCGGAGCCGGCGCTCACCGCCGCGAACGCGTTCGCGAAGCGGCTCCGGGATGCGGGCCTACGGGTGACCCGGGTCGCCGCAGCGAGTGCGCCCTCGGACGCCGAACCGGTGGCCGCCGTGCAGTCCGCCCCGCTCTCGGCGATCCTCGCGCGCACGCTGCGGCTCAGTGACAACCTGGCCGCGGAGGTGATCGCCCGCCACGTCGCGATCGCCGCGGACCGGGAGCCCACCTTCGACGGCGCCACCGCCGCCGTGCAGGCCTGGCTCGAGGGCCACGGGCTGTGGGACGACGGCATGCGGCTCGTCGACGGCAGCGGCCTGGCCAAGCGGGGGCGGGTCACCCCGTCCGTGCTGGCGCGGGTGGTCGCGACCTCGCTGAACACCCCCGAACTGGGCGCCCTGGCGGACGGCCTGCCCGTGGCCGGCCGGAGCGGGACGCTCAAGACCCGGTTCAACGACCCGGTAGAGCGGATCGGCCGCGGCAACGTGCACGCCAAGACCGGCACGCTGCAGGGCGTCGGGGCGCTGGCCGGCTACCTGACCACGAAGGACGGCCAGCGGCTGGTGTTCGCCGAGATCGGGAACGGCGTCGTGGGCCAGACCACCGGCCAGAACTGGCTGGACCGGACGGCAGCGGCGCTCGCCCGTTGCGGCTGCAGCTGAGGAGTCGCGGCGGCCGTAGGGTGGGGGCCATGGAGCACCTGCCGGCCATCGACTGGGCCTTCGCCGCGTCCACCGCGCGCAGTCTGGTCCCGCCCGGCCCCGAACTCGACGCCGCCGGGATCGCCGACGTGGTCGCTGACCTCCGGGACGCCGCGACCCGCGCCACGACGCACGTCGCCGAGGTCACCCTGCTCGACGAACCGGCGCCCGCCGACGTCCTGGTGATCGACCGGGCCACCTGGGTGGACGCGGTCTGCGAGTCGGCCGCCACCATGCTCGACGGCTTCACCGCCGACGCGGCCGACTCACCGCTCGCCGCGGCCAGGGCCCGAGCCCTCGGCGCCCAGGCCGGAGGGGTGTTCGCCCTCGTCGCGTCACGGATCCTCGGTCAGTTCGACCCGTTCGTCGCCTCGCCCCGGCTGCTGCTGGTCGCGCCCAACGTGGTCGCGGTGGAGCAGCAACTGCGGGTGCGCCCGCGCGACTTCCGGCTCTGGGTCTGCCTGCACGAGGAGACCCACCGGTTCCAGTTCGGCCGGGCGCCGTGGCTGCGCGCGCACCTGCTCGGGCTGTTCGGCGAGTTGCTCGCCGGCGACGAACTGCGCTTCGGCTGGCCGCACGGCGGACGCCCGGCCGGCGTCCGCGACCTGATCATCAACCCCGCCCAGCGCGAGGCGTTCGACCAGGTCACCGCCGTGATGTCGCTGATGGAGGGGCACGCCGACGTGATGATGGACCGGGTCGGCACCCGCGTGGTGCCCACCTACGCCGCGATCCGGCGCGGGTTCGAGGAGCGGCGCGACCAGCAGGGCTGGAGCGCGTGGGTGCGCCGGCTGGTCGGACTCGACCTGAAGCGCGACCAGTACCGCGACGGCGCGGAGTTCTGCCGCCAGGTGATCGACGCCGCCGGGGTCGAGACGCTGAACCGGGCCTTCGACGCCCCCGGGCTGCTGCCGACCCTGACCGAGATCCACGACCCGCAGCTGTGGCTGCACCGGATCTGATGGCCCGCAGGGCCCTCGGGCCCGCCACCCTCCAGCTCGTGCAGGCCGTCGAGGCGGTGCTGGACGGCCCGGTGCTGGTCGCCTGCTCGGGGGGCCCGGACTCGCTCGCCCTCGCCGCGGCCGCCGCGGTGGTGGGCGGACGCAGGGGAATCGCGGTGCGGGCCGCGGTCGTCGACCACGGGTTGCAGGACGACTCGGCCGTGCTGGCGGCGTCCGTCGCCGACCGGCTCGCGGGGCTCGGACTGCCGGCGCAGGTGCTCACCGTTGCCGTCCCGCCGGGTGCGGACGGGCCCGAAGCGGCCGCGCGGGACGCCCGCTACGCCGCGCTCGAGCAGGCCGCGGCGTCGGGCGAGATGGTACTGCTCGGCCACACCCTCGACGACCAGGCCGAGACCGTGCTGCTCGGACTGGCGCGGGGTTCCGGCGCCCGCTCCCTGGCCGGCATGCCGGAGCGTCGCGGTCGCTTCGTCCGGCCGCTGCTCGGCCTGCGCGCGGCCACCACCCGGCAGGCGTGCGCCGAACTCGGCCTGGAATCGTGGGCCGACCCGCACAACTCCGAGGACCGGTTCGCCCGCGTCCGGGTCCGGACGCGCGTGCTGCCGGTCCTCGAGGCCGAACTGGGGCCGGGGGTGGCGGAGGCGCTCGCGCGGTCGGCGGCGCTGCTGCGGGCCGACGCGGACCTGCTCGACGAGCTCGCGGCGTCCGAGCGGGCCACCCATCCCGCGCCCGACCTGGACTGCGACCGGCTCGCCGGCCTGCCCACGGCACTGCGCGGACGCGTGGTCCGCGACTGGTTGCGGGACGCCGGCGCCACCGACCTCTCCGCGGGCCACGTGGCCGCGGTGACGGCGCTGGTCACCGACTGGCGGGGCCAGCGCCGGGCCGAGGTGCCGGGCGTCCGCGTACACCGCAGGGACGGACGCCTCGTCGCCGGTCCGTGAACCCGGCCGCGGCGCCGGCGGTTCGGACGGAGGGGTAAGGTCACCGCGTGGATTCCGCTGACATCACCGGTGACCTGTCGACCGTCCTGTTCACCAAGGCCGACATCGAGGCGCGGCTGGCCGAGGTCGCCGCCCGGATCGACCACGACTACGCCGCCAAGAACCCGCTGCTGGTGGGCGTGCTGAACGGTGCGGTGATGGTCATGGCCGACCTCTCCCGAGCCCTGCACATCGACTGCGCGATGGACTGGATGGCGATCTCGTCCTACGGCATGGGCACCCAGTCCTCCGGCGTGGTGCGGATCCTGAAGGAC
The DNA here is from genome assembly GCA_020438595.1 of Propionibacteriaceae bacterium. The sequence goes on from JAGQUI010000121.1 coordinate 6,605, forward strand.
CTGTCCACCGACCTGGTCGGGCGGCACGTGCTCGTGGTCGAGGACATCATCGACACCGGCCTGACCCTGACCTACCTGATGCAGAACCTGGCGTCCCGGAACCCGGCGAGCCTGGAGATCATGGCGATGTTCCGCAAGCCCGACGCGATGAAGGCCGAGATCGACGTGAAGTACGTCGGCTTCGACCTGCCGAACCAGTTCGTGGTCGGCTACGGCCTCGACTTCGCCGGCCGCTACCGCAACCTGACCGACGTCGGCATCCTCGCCCCGCACGTTTACAGCTGAGCCGGTTACGCCCACAGCGGAGCCGGGCGCTCGCCCGGGGTCCTGGCAGCGTGGGAAGGTTGTGCCCTTCGGTATCGTCCTCTGGTAGCGCACCGCGATTGCTGACGAAGGCAGGCAATGAAACCTAAAGGGTTCTTCCGATCCCCCCTCCTCTGGATCGTGCTCGGCTTCCTGGCCATCGCACTGATCTTCGAGGCCGTGGGGAACGTCGGCGGCTACGTCGACAAGCCGACCTCCGAGGTGGTGGCGCTGATCAACAGTGACACCCCGCTGAGCGAGGTGATCCTCACCGACGGCGAGCAGTCGATCAAGGTGACCACCAAGGACGGGCAGAAGCTGCGCGCCTACTGGGTCGGTGACCAGGTGCAGACGATCATCGACCGGCTCAACCAGCGCCAGAGCGCCGGCACCGTGGACAGCTGGACCGGCGAGAACCCGCAGCCGTCGGTGTGGAGCACGTTCCTGTACAGCATCGTGCCGTTCCTGATCATCGGCATCCTCTTCTTCATCATGTTCAACAACGTCCAGGGCGGCGGCAACCGCGTCCTGGGGTTCGGCAAGTCGAAGGCGAAGCTGGCCAGCAAGGACACCCCGAAGACGACCTTCATCGACGTGGCCGGCTGCGAGGAGGCGATCGAGGAGCTGCAGGAGATCCGCGAGTTCCTCTCCGAACCGGCGAAGTTCACCGCGGTCGGCGCGAAGATCCCCAAGGGCGTGCTGCTGTACGGACCGCCCGGCACCGGCAAGACCCTGCTCGCCCGCGCGGTCGCGGGTGAGGCGGGGGTGCCCTTCTTCTCCATCTCCGGCTCCGACTTCGTCGAGATGTTCGTCGGTGTCGGGGCGTCCCGGGTTCGCGACCTGTTC
>JAGQUI010000122.1 GCA_020438595.1 Propionibacteriaceae bacterium
GGCCTGTACCGACCCAGAGGAGCCCAGTGACCGCTACCGAGAACGCTGTCGAGATCGCCCGCACCGCCGCCAGGGCAGCCGTCGCGAAGCTCGCCAAGAATCCGGTGGCCTTCGACGTCTCCGACCGGCTCGCGATCACCGACGTGTTCCTGATCGTGGCCGCGAACAACGAGCGCCAGGTCGGCGCCGTCGTGGACGCGGTGGAGGAGGCCCTGCTGAAGGACGGTGTGAAGGCCGTCCGCCGCGAGGGCGACCGGGAGAACCGCTGGGTGCTGCTGGACTTCCTCGACACCGTCGTGCACGTGCAGCACTCCGAGGAGCGTGAGCTGTACTCGCTGGAGCGGCTGTGGAAGGACTGCCCGCGGCTCGACCTGGGCGATCTCGAGCCGCCGGCGCAGGCATGAGCGCTGCCCGCGTCGTGCTGCTGCGGCACGGCGTCACCGACTGGAACGACGGCGGACGCTTCCAGGGCCAGGCCGACGTCCCGCTGAACGATGTGGGCCGCGCCCAGGCGGCGGCCGTCGCCGAGGTGCTGGCGGGCCAGGGGATCAACCGCGTCTATGCCTCCGACCTCGGCCGGGCGCAGGAGACGGCCCGGATCGTGGCTGCGCGCTGCGGGCTGCCGGTGACCACCGACCCGCGTCTGCAGGAGGTGAACGTCGGCTCGTGGTCCGGCCAGAGCATGGACGAGATCGGCGCCGCGGTGCCCGACTTCTGGCCCGCGTTGCGCGAGGGGCGCGACTTCCGCCGCTCCCCGGAGGGCGAGACCGCCACCGAGGCGGGGCAGCGGGTCGCCCTGGCGCTGCTCGAGGTCGCCGAGGCCGCCGCGGACGGCGAGGTGCTGCTGGCCGTCGGCCACGGCCTGTCGCTGCGGGTCGGGGCGCTGCTGCTGATGGGCCTGGACTACTCCTACGCCCGGCTGTTCCGCGGCCTGCTGAACTGCCACTGGACCGTGCTGGAACCCGGCGGTGAGCACTGGCGGATGCAGGGCTACAACCTGGGCGTGTCGTGATCCGGGTCGCCCTGCTGGCCTACGACGACGTCGAGGCCCTCGACTTCGCCGGCCCGTTCGAGGTGTTCACCACGGCCAGCCGGGTGCACGCCCGCACGACGCCGGGGGAGCCGCTGTTCGACGTGGTGCCGGTCGCGGCCGCCACGGGCCCGGTGCGGGCGCGGGCCGGGCTGGTGATCGTGCCCGAGGCCACGATCGCCGACGCCGGAGGGTTCGACCTGCTGGTCGTACCCGGCGGCGTCGTCGATGCCGTGCGTACCGACCGCGCCGTGCTCGACTGGCTGGCCGCCACCCATCAGGCTGCCCGGCTGACCGCGTCGGTCTGCACGGGGGCGTTCCTGCTGGCCGAGGCCGGCATCGTCGCCTCGGGTCCGGTGACCACGCACTGGGAGGACCTCGGCGAGCTCGCGTCCGCGTTCCCCGCGCTGGACGTGCTGCCCGACCGTCGCTGGGTGCAGCAGGGCAGGGTGTTCACCTCCGCAGGGATCAGCGCGGGGATCGACCTCAGCCTGCACCTGGTCGAGGTGCTCGCCGGACGCGAACTCGCCGTCCGCACGGCCCGGCAGCTCGACTACCCGATGCCTCCGAACGCCTGAGTCAGGCGACGCCGAGCGCCGCGCCCGGCGTGAACCCGGGGAAGACCTGGCTGAGGTTGTCGTTGTTCAGCCGCTTGCTGACGATCTCCGAGAGCGCCTGGCGGTAGTCGGTGGTGATCGGCACGTCGCCGTCGGTGAGGTTGCCGGGGCTGAGCGTGTCGGGCATCGACCCGTACACCTTTCCGCCGTTGATGCCGCCGCCCATCAGGAACATCAGGTTGCCGTGGCCGTGGTCGGTGCCGCCGTCGCCGTTCACCTCGACCCGGCGTCCGAACTCGCTCATCGTGACCACGGTCACCGAGTTCCACCGGGAGCCGAGGTCGGTGCGGAACGCCGCGATGCCCTTCGCGAAGTCGCTGGCCAGGTTGGCGAACTGGCCGCCGCCCGGCGTGCCGATGTTCTGGTGCATGTCCCAGCCGCCGTAGTCGATACAGGCGACCTCCATGCCGAGGTCGGCCTTGGCCAGCCGGGCGATGTCCTTCAGACCCCGGCCCCAGTTGCTGTCGGGGTAGTCGGCGCCGTTGGCCGGGTTGTAGGTCTGCTCGCGGATCGTGTTCATGCTGGTCACCGCGTCGAGCGTGGCCTTCGCCTGGGTGGCGAGCTCGCCGCCGGCGTCGGCGTAGACGGTACCGAGGTCGCGCACCAGCTTGTCCTTGTCGTTCCAGGCCGAGTTCAGCCGGAACGTGTCGACGCTGGACATCGCCAGCGACTGGTAGGCGTTGGTCGCCAGGGAGAGCACCACGCGGTCGCCGATGGTGATCGCGCGGAAGGTGCCCGAGGCCGTCGACGAGGACGCGATGTGGCGCCCGATCCAGCCCGAGCGGACGTTGGCCTTCGCCGCCCGCTCGCACAGGTCCTGGTCCTCGAAGTGGGACCGCTGCACGTCCGGGTGCCCCGAGCCGAGGACGACTGCGAGCTGGTTGTCGTTCCAGATGCCCTTCAGCGCGTTGAAGTTCTTGTTCATCACGTACTTCGACGTGAGCGAGAAACCGGTGCTGTCACTCACCCGCGCGCTGCCGCGGAGGTTGTTGTAGTAGCTGTCGTCGGGCAGGCCGATGGCGGCGAGGCCGTCGAAGCCGCCGCGGAGGAACACACACACGAGCAGGTCGCGTCCGGTGTCGGCGGCGAAGGAGTAGCGCGGGGCGGAGGAGGCGGCGAGCAGTCCGCCGAGGCCGATCAGGGAGCCGCGGAACAGGCCGCGCCGCCCGACCCGGGGACCTCCGGGGGCGTGCGCGACCGCCGGGTCGTCGATCCGCTGGTTCGGCCGCAGGGTGGTGACCAGCTCGTTGGCCTGCGGCGGCGTGACCACGCGGGTGGTGCCGTCGACGGTGGCGAGCAGCCGGTTGTGCGACTCGTCGTGGTGGTGCAGGGGGGTGATCAGGTCCTCGTGCAGCAGCGCTTCGCCGCGGCGCAGGGACACATCCAGCTCGGGAGTGGTCATCCGGGCGTCCTCTCAGCGGAGCTTGAAGTAAGGGGAGGCGAAGATGAAGTGCAACGCCGGGCCGAGGTTGTACCTGATCTGGTCGGAGGTCAGCGTCGTGCCCGTCCCGGTGCCCTTCAGCCTGGCGACCACGATGTCGAGGTGTTCGGCCGGCCAGGTGTAGCCGGTGAGGTCTCGGGTGAGCCGGGCGGCCACGGCCTCCGCCGTCTGGCCCTTCTTCACCTTGAGGGCCGTCTTCCAGGAGGAGTACTTCGAGGGCCACTCCTTGTCGTTGCCCCAGTTCACCTTGGCGTTCGCCGTGTACCAGTGCCCGAGCATGGCGGCGGCGGCCATCCAGTCGCCGGCCTGGTCCGGGTAGCCGTCCACCACCGGCCACATCCGGGGCTGGTGGTTCTCGAGGTAGAGCAGCCACTGCACGTTGCCGGTGATGCCCCACACGTTCTTCGCCTGGGTCGTCTGCGGCTTGATCGTCCGCGGCCGGCGCAGCTTGAGCATCGTGGCCATGGTCTCCTGCGGACGCCGCCACTTGGCCCCCACCGATTCGGCGAACTCGTCGCTGAGCAGCAGGGCGCGCATCACGGCGGCCAGGGAGGTGTCGTTGTCGAGGTACACCTGGGCGAGCCGCGCCACCAGGGCGTCGGACGGGTCGTCGCTGACGTAGCGGACCGCGAGTCGCCGGGCGATGTTGGTCGCGGTGGCCTCGTGGTGGGCGAGGTAGGACAGGTAGTCCTTGAGCGCTGCGGGTCCGTCCGCCGCGGTGGCGTTGGGGTGGCTGAACCCCATCACGGTGATCGCGCCGGAGTAGTGGGCGGACCCGTTGTACTTGTACACCCGCTTGCCCCAGTCGAAGCTGTGCCCGGTGAGCATCAGCGCGGACTGGCGCACGTCCGTCTCGTCGTAGTTGCCGACGCCCACGGTGTGCAGTTCGAGGAGTTCCCGGCCGAGGTTCTCGTTGGGGTTGTCCGCCGAGTTCACGTGGTTGTCGAGGTAGAGCAGCATCGCCGGGTGCCGGATCGCCTGGTACAGCATCGTGGAGTACTTGCCCAGCGCGTACTTGCGCAGGACGGCCCAGTCGAACCAGGCGACGAACTCGCTGGCCTTGCCGTCCGCGGAGATGTAGAGGTGGTCGGCCATCGTGTCGACCATCGACTCGTACAGGTAGCGCTTGGTGAACACCTGCCGGATGGTCCGGGAGATGCTCATCGCCTTGCCGGCCTTCCACGGCTGCTTGTGCGACGCCTTGTACACGCCCATGCCGGTCCTGGTGGCGTAGCTGAGGTACTTGTCGATCAGCTTGTTCGCCTTGGTGTCCTTGATCTTCTTCCAGTTCAGCTGCCGGTCGATCCACGCCGTGTAGCCGCGATCCTCGATGCCGGCCACGATGCCGGCGGTCGGTGCGGGGCAGACGCGGCGGGCGAGGTGCCAGGCCCTGGTGGACTGCAGGTCGAGGCCTGCGGCGAGGTCGGAGATCGTGGCCGGCAGCACCGGTGACAGTGGCCGGACCGGGGCGGCGGCGAAGGCCTGGGCGGCCTGTCCCACGGCCGAGACGGCCAGCCCGCCCGCGGCGGCGAGCCCGAGCGCAGCCCGGCGCGAGGTGCCCACGCGTTCTTCAGCAACGGGACGGGGTGCGGTGGGTGCAGTCATCGGACCACCTGGGGTGTCGAGGGACGGCCTGTGCCGGGTCGGCGCCAACCCTAACGGATCCTGAGAACAATGTTAAGGAAACTCACGGAATCGGTGTCCCCCATTCGGGTGACACGATCGACCCGGAGCGGAGCGACTTCCAGGCGACCCTGCACCGGGGTACACGCCCTAGCATGGAGGGGACGCCGGGGAGGTGGACGATGATCCAGGTGCAGCTCGCGAGTATCGCGGTGGACTCCCGCGGCCAGCCGGTGGTGGTGCTCGCGCCGATGGACGCCGAGCCGGGCGCGCGGCGGCTGCTGCCGATCTGGATCGGGTTGCCGGAGGCGAGCGCCATCATGCTCGCCGTGGAGGGCGCCCAGCCGGCGCGTCCCCAGACCTACGACCTGATGACCACGCTCCTGGAGCGGCTCGGTGGCGAGGTGGCCCAGGTGGTGGTGACCCGGCTGGAGGAGGGCACGTTCTACGCGGAGATCACGCTGGTCGCACCGTCCGGACCGGAGCTGATCGACGCCCGCCCGTCGGACTCGATCGCCCTCGCCGTCCGCACCGGAGCCCCGATCTTCGTCGCGGAGGCGGTGTTCGCCGAGGCCGGTATGCCGGATGCCGAGGCGGCCGGTGACGAGCAGACCCAGCTCGCCGAGTTCCACCAGTTCCTCGACGGCGTCGAGCCGGACGACTTCCGTGGCTGAACGACGATCGTCCCGCGCGGACGGTGTACGCACCTTCCCCACCCGCGAGCCCGAACCCGGGTGGGGCGTGCCTTCGCTGCGCACATGCTGAACATCGAACTGGCCGACGGCCCGGCCGAGGCGATCCTGGCGGTGCCGCCGTCGGGTCGCGGCCCCGGCGTGCTGTTCTTCATGGACGCCTACGGGCTGCGTCCACGGATCGGGGAGATGGCTGAGCGGATCGCCGGCTGGGGCTATGTGGTGCTGGCGCCGAACGTGTTCTACCGGGAAGGGACGGTCGCCGAACTGGCGCCGCCGGCGGGGCAGCAGCCGAGTTGGGAGCAGGCCGCGCCGAGGGTCGGGCGCCTCACCGGAGCTGTGGTGGCGCCGGACCTGGACGGCTACACCGATGCGCTCCGGGCGCGGCCCGAGGTGACCGACGGCCCGCTGGGGGTGGTCGGGTTCTGCATGGGCGGCCGGATCGCGGTGCGGGCGGCCAACCGGCACCCCGAGGAGATCGCGGCTTGCGCGGCGTTCCACACCGGCGGGCTGGTCACGGCCGAGCCGGACTCCCCGCACCTCGGCCTGCCCGACGCCCGGGCGGAGTTCCTGTTCGGCCACGCCGACAACGACCGGTCGATGGGGCCCGAGCAGGTCGCGGCGCTGGGCGCGGCGCTCGCCTCCGAGGGCCTGGCGGCGACCAACGTGGTTGTTCCCGACGCGGCCCACGGCTACACCATGTCGGACACCCCGGCGTGGAACGAAGCGGCGTACGAGGGGGCGTTCGACCGGCTGCGGGACCTGTTCGAGCGCACCCTGGGCTGACCTGAAAGTCACCCGTAGGGGGTCTGTTGTGCGCTAACCCGTCGGCCTAGATTCGAGGTGGCCTCTCCTGGGCACTACCGCTTCACTCGCCCCGGAGCACGACTCGAGCCGACACGTTTGGAGGGGGCAGCCGGCCTGACTCGTGGTTGCTGGTGGGCGTCCGTGGACGGCTAGCGCCACGGCGCCCCCAGCACGGCCAAGGCGGACGCAGGTTCTTCGCAGGGTGATCCCGAGGAACCGTCCTCAGACCAGTTTCAGCGCCAGTCGCGGGCACCCGGCGACCGCACGCCTGGCGGCGCCCACGAGTTCCGGGGGAACGTCACCGGCGACGATGGGGAATCCCCACTCGTCCAGCGAGATGAGTTCGGGAAGCAGTTCATGGCACAGTCCCCGCCCCTGGCAGGAAGGCCAGTCAACCCGCAGCCGCGAGGGTGTCATACCCACACTCCTGTCGTTGGTGGAGGCGCAGTTCGTCGCCGAACCAGCGCAGCAGGGATGTGACCAGGCGCGCCGTCCCGTCGGGGTGGGCGCACGCGCCGCGACCGGACACCAGCCCGCAGAGTTCCTCGATCCGGTCGGTGGAGCCGATGCCCCGGCGGGCGTAGTCGACCGCGAGCGCCAGCGACGGCAGCCCGAACCGGCAGGGTCCGCAACGGCCCGCCGACTGGTCGGCCAGGTAGGAGACGATGCCGGCCGTCCGGTCGACCGGGCAGGTGCCGGCCGGGAGCGGCATCACCACGCCTGCGCCGAGCCTCGCGTCCAGTTCGGCCAGGTCCTCGGCGTCGACCCGGCGGTCCGCGAGGGCGCCGGCCGGCACCCACACCCCGTGGTAGCCACCGAGCAGGACCGGGCGGCTCAGCTCGTCCGCGGTCAGGACGGTGTGCCACGGCGCCCCGAGTTCGACCTCCACGACCGTGGACGCGCCGTCGCCGTCGTCGCGGGTGATCAGCATGGTGGCCGGATCGGGTCCGTGGGACCAGATGCTGCACAGTTGCGCGTAGGTCTCGGCGTTGGAGAGCAGCGTGGGCCGTCCGCGGAACCCCGAGACGGCCTCCGGCGCCCAGGCGGTGACCGGAAGGTTGGCCCGGCCCGACATCAGTTCGATCACGGCGCGCGCCTGGCCGCTGACGAACCCGTCCCCGGCGACGTGGGTGCGCCACTGCAGCCCGCCGCTGCCGTGGCGCTCGTCGATGGCCGCCTGGATGCGCTGGCCCACGTGCGGCCGGTCGCCGGGCAGCACCAGGTGGACCTGCCGGGTGCCGAGGGCCCGGGCGGCGAGCGCCGCGCCGTCGAGGATGAGGTGGGGGCGCAGCGTCGCCAGCGCCTCGTCCTTGTGGCTGGCGGGTTCGCCCTCGCTGAGGTTGACCACGACCACAGCGCCGCGTCGCGCGGCGGTGCGCAGCTTGGTGGCGAACGGGAAGCCCGCGCCGCCCCGTCCCCGCAGGTCGGCGGCCTCCGCGGCCGCGGCCAGGCGCTCGAGCGGCACGTCGGCGGGCGCAAGGTGGCGGAGCCGGTGTGGGTGCAGGCCCGGGCCGTCGT
>JAGQUI010000123.1 GCA_020438595.1 Propionibacteriaceae bacterium
GTTAACTACTATGGCGGTCGTAGGTAGAGTTCTGCTTGTGCAAAAGTCCGCGGCTGGCCGAATGGCTGGCCGAAGCCGAGACCGAACGTGGAAACGACGACGCCACGGCCGCGGTGGTGGTTCACAAGCGCCACGGCAAGGCCGCTCCGGGTGAGCAGTTGGTGACCATGCGCCTGGTCGACTTCGTGGCGCTGCTCACGGGCACCCGTCCGGACGGGGGCGACGAATGACCGCCCCGACGATTCCGCACGCTGCCGACTGCAAGCGGCCGGCGCCCACGTTGCGGCTTCGTGGCGTGGCACCCCCGAACTCCATTGCCCGGCCTGCGGTCGTACCGCATCGGCACCCGACACCCGAACCACCGACCCGAAGGAGAACGACAATGGCTAGGCCACTCGAACACGCCCCGGACTGCCCGGGGCCCGACATCAACACCGTGCGGGGCCGGCTCGGTGACACCCTCGAGCGCTGCCGGGCGTGCGGGCGCTGGGGAGTGAAGCCGCCTGAGGCCGTGACTCCTGAGCGCGTCGAGCAGGCGGCCGCCGTGGTGGTGGCCGTGGTGCCGGCGGCGCGCTACGTGTGTGGGCTGCACTCGCGGCCCGTGAACTGGCGCGGGACCGGCTGCCCGGACTGTGTCCGCGAGCACGAGGCCCGGGAGGCGACCAGGGCCGAGGACAAGCGGCGCCGGGAGCAGGCGCGGCTAGCGCGGCTGGAGGTGTTCCGGTGAGCGACACGACCACGTCTGCCGCTGAACTGTCAGCACCGCCCCGTAGAATGGACCCGAACCCGGGCGCTGGACGCCCCGCCCCGGGCGACGCGGTTGAGTCTCCTCCCGCACCTGAACCCGTCACGCCCAGTACCGACCGATTCCTAGCGCGGATGCGCCTGGAGCGGGCGCTGTGGAAGGCCCAGCGCCATACGGCCGGCCGGGCTCTCACGCGCTCCGAGCGGCGCCTGCAGGAACACCTGGAGGCCAAGCTCAGGGCCTTCGACGAAAGCGAACCACAGCAATGAAGTACGCAGACGAACTCCAGCGGGAGCTGAGCAACGCCCGGGGCCGTCTTCGGGGCCTCGAGTTGTACGCCCAGGAGAACCCCGCCGGACCCACACCCCCGTTCCTCGAGCCCATGCGGGCCGAGGTTCATTCCCTCACCGCCCAACTGGCGGCCTACACGATCAAGGACAACAACGACATGCGCAACGTCTTCTCTGATGGCAACTCCCGCCCCCGCTTTGGCGGGGCCTCGACCGCGAATCTGGAAGGCATGGTCTCCCGGATGCGGAAGGCAATGACCGAGACCCAGACCGAACTCCGCTCGCTCCACACCGCAGCCGGTGACCGCAAGCTCGACAGCACCCAGCAGGCCCGGTGGGACGAACTCACCGAACTCCAAGACGAACTCGAGGGCAACCTCCGCGAGGCCGAGGACTACCTCAAGCAGCGGCGAGCCGGTGACGAGGTCCGCAAGAGCTGGGGCGCGGTGCAGGTCAGCCCGACCGACCGCCACGACAGCAACCCTGACCCGTCCGACGTGGCTCGGATGGACGCCGGGCAGGCCCGGGACACCGCTCTCCGGCTACTCGACCGCTCCGCCGAGCACCTCACCGACGCCCAGAAGGCCGACGTTGAGAAGCTGGTGCGCGCCGAGTCGACGCCCGACCTCGACGCCACCGCCCTGAACCGGCACATCGCGCTGACCAACTCCGACGACTACCGCTCAGCGTTCCGCAAGCTCACCGGCCGGTGGCCGTCCACCGTGGTGCCGCTGTCCGAGCGGGAGAACGCCGCGGTGGTCGCCGTCGTCCGCTCCAGCATGGCCGAAGGCTCCGGGTCGACCGGTGGCTACGCGGTGCCGGCGTTCCTGGACCCGACCATCGTGCTGAACGCCCAGGGCAGCGCGAACCCGATTCGCCGGCTGGCCAGGAACGAGACCATCACGACGAAGACGTGGAAGGGCGTGGGCACCACCGGGGTGACGTGGGAGTTCGTGGCCGAGGGCACCGCCTCCACGGACGCATCCCCGACCGTCTCCCAGCCCTCCATCGACGCCCACATGGCCCGCTGCTGGATCACCTACTCGATCGAACTCCAGTCCGACGCGGTCGAGCTGGAGCGGCAGCTGTTCCGGCTGCTCGGCAACGGCTGGGACGAGACCGTGGCCGAGATGCTCGCCACCGGCTCCGGCACGGGCCAGCCCAAGGGCGTGATCACCGCCCTGGACGCGGTCAGCGGCTCCGAAGTCAGCATCACCACGCCCGGCAGCCTCGCCGCCGCTGACATCTCCAAGGCGTGGGTTGCCCTGCCCGACCGCGCCCGGGAGAACGCCGCATGGGTGATGAACGAGTCCGTCCGGGAGACCGTCGCGGCGTGGGGTGACGAGTTCGGCAACCGCTCGGTCGACCTCGGTGGACGCCTGCAGAACCTCCGCGGCCGCCCGGTCTACTCCACCGACAAGTTCCCGGCGATCGAGACCACGACCGGCAGCGCCAACCAGATGGTGGTCGGTGACTTCAGCGGCTACCTCATCGCCCAGCGCGCCGGCATGACCGTCGAACCCGTCCAGACCGTCGTCGACGGCAACGGGCTGCCGCTCGGCAAGCGCGGCCTGTTCGCGTGGGCACGCATCGGCGCCGACGTGGTCGACCCCGGCCTGCTGCGCCTCCTGCAGCAGTAACCGAACCCGCGTGGCCCTGCGTCAACCACACCGCGCCCGGTCTTGTCACTCCCTTTCCCGGGACGCGGAACGGAAGGCGGCCCCACTCCGCTGAGGAGGTCAACGGGCAGCCTGCGCAGGGCCACGCAACCTCCGGGTTTCTGGCTACGCGGGCCAGCCGAGACCCCGCCCGCCAAGTCTCGCGGTGTGTACGGGTCTGGGGATCTCGGTTCTTTGTTGGGCGAGCGGCTGGTGACCCATCACCCGACTTCTTCTCTCTCCCCGGATCAGAACCCCTAGCCAGCGCGGCTATTCGGCCTACAGGCCACCCCCAGACCCCGACACACAAAACGAAGCGGGCGGGGTCTTCGCCGTCCGAGAGCCCTCGAAAAGACCCCCCCTCCCTGGCGGGGGAGAGATACGAAGTGGGCGGGGGTCTTCGCTCAACTTCGGTGTGGAAAAGACCGCCCCCCGGTGTGTAACCGAGACTTCGCCTAGCTCGGGTCACGCTCTCGCCCTGGTCAGAATCTCTCAGCCCTGACCCGCCGGCCGGATGTTCACCGCGTCAACCTCCCACACCCCCCGGCTGTCCCTGCGTCACGACCACGGTTGCGCCCGTACCAGCGCCCGCTCCGCTGCAGCCACGCCATAAGCAGCCCTGGCCGTCTCCCCAAACGTGGCAAGGGAGCGACGGGCCATGCGGACACGGTAGGCCGGGTGTGACGCCCCGCCTGTCCGGGACACACCTACTGCACCAAGGAACTGCACACAAGCAGCGGCCCCGACCGAAGCCGGGGCCGCTAGAACCGTCCGCGACAACCACCACGAAGCGCGGACGGGATTGGGGTTGAGTCTAGGGCAGCACGCCGGCGTCACGGTCAGCGATGGCCTGCACCTGTCCGGCGAGCGCTGGCACCCGCTGCCCGGTGAGGTCCGCGATCGCGGCGAACTCATCGACGCTGATCGGCGCCTGCCCGGTGAGCTTCCGCCATAGCCCGTTGCGGCACACCCCGAGATGTTCGGCAGCTTCGTAGCGGTAGACGCCGGCATCGCTCAGCGCGGCCCTGAGAGCACGCCCGACCTGCTCGCGGTCGGGAACCACGCCCGTGGTCATCGTCCGGCCCCCTCAATCATGTCCGCGGCCGAGAGGATGGCCCGGGCGAGTTCCCGAGCCTCGTCCGGACTGAGGCATTCGTCCTGGTTCGCGTCCACGAATACGCCGAAGTCCGCCCGCACCTTGGGCGCGCGTCCGGGCGTCTCGACATAGACAGCCTGAACCCTGCGGAGGTCACCCTCGTTGCGGACTTCATGCGGCGTGGCGGTGTGTGCCCATTCGCCCTGGTCGCGGCCGAGGTCAGAGGCGTGGTCTGCGGTGCACCAGGGCGGGCAGGCCGGCGGGGCGATGGGGGTTGCGGTGGTCATGCTGGCTCCCTTTCGTTGGGGATAGCTACCCCAGAACGTACCCCAGACTGCCCGAAAATCGGGCCGGTAGTGAGACTGTCACACCTAGTGAATCGCTAGTTTCGTTCCGAATCCGTCAGAGGTTCAAGTCCTCTCTCGGACACAGATCGGGAACTTGCTCCCGCTAGGCGATACACCCTCAGTGACTAGGGGTTACGCTCTAGTTCGCTCTCTGCTGTCATGAGTCATAGTAGGCTATTTCTCGTCCAGATACCCCAGAAACCACCCCAGAATCGCAAAGTCTGGGGTTCAGCGGGAGGGCGTGGAGGTATGGCGAGCGAAGCCCGGAGGTCTGAGCGCGGAACGCGCCGTGCCCGGCGGAGGTCGTTCGGCGAGGTCGCGGAGGTTCGCTCGACCGTCGCGGGGCGCCCATCTCGCTGGCGTGCGAGGTACTGGGGACCGGACGGACGCCGCTACTCGGCCCCGTCAACGTTCGAGTTCCGCGGGGACGCTGAGGGGTTCCTGCGGGTGGTTGAGCAGGACGTGTACCGCGGCACCTGGGTGCCACCGCAGCCGAAGGCGAAGCGGGGCGCGGCGGCCCGTCCGAAGGTGCTGACGTTTGACACCTACGCAGAGCAGTGCATCGAGTCGCGGGCCACCCGGACGCGCAAGCCGATCCGGGCGACCACTGCCGCGCTCTACCGCAAGCTACTGCGCCTCGAGCTGTCCCCCGCGTTCGGCCGTCTGCCGCTGGAGGCGATCACGCCCGCTGACGTCAAGGCGTGGCACGTTGGCAGTGTGGCTAAGGGCCACCCAACCCAGACCGGCAATGCCTACCTACTCCTGAAGTCGGTGTTCGTCGACGCGGTGGACGAGGGCCTCGTCTCGGTGACGCCGTGCCGGTTGAAGGGCGCCGGGAAGCCGGAGCGCGCCCGCGAGGTTGAGGCACTGACGGCCGCGGAGATCTCCGCCTACCTTGAGGCCGTGCCTGAGCACTACCGGGCCGCGCTGGCGATCGCGGTGTGGTGCGGGCTGCGCTCTGGTGAGGTCCGAGGGCTCCGGGTGCGTGATGTGGACGCCGCCACGGGGCTGGTGCAGATCCGGCAGGCCGTGAGCCGCATCCCTGGCGAAGGGGTCATCATGAGCCGGCCCAAGACCCGTGCCGGTGAACGGCACGTGTTCCTGCCGCCGCATATCCGGCCGATGGTCCGCGCCCATCTCGCCGCGCTGCCGGTGCGTGGCCGTGACGCGCTGGTGTTTACCGCGAGGGACGGACAGAGCCCGCTCAACGCCTCCACCCTGCGGGACGCCCACGCGAAGGGTGCGAAGGCCATCGGGCGCGACTCTCTGACGATTCACGACCTTCGCCGTACCGCGCTGACCCTGGCTCAGCAGGTGGGCGCGACAATGGCCGAGACGCGGAAGATGGGCGGCCACACCACCGACGAAATGGCGATGTTGTACCAGGTCGCGGACGATGCCCGCATGGCGTGGATCGCGGAACGGATGAGCGAGGCCGCACAGTGAGCAGGCGAACAGACCGCGTCCGGGTCGGTCCGTCCGGCGGCCGGCTGACACCGAAGGCAGCCCGTTCGGAGCGGCTCAGGGGCGACGCGCCGCGGCTCGTGCCCGCTGAGCAGCGCGTCACGGTCGACCTGGTCGACCCGGCCGGCCACCGCCTGGTTCGCTTCGGCTGCAATCTTCCCGAGGTCGGCGACAGCGAGGCGTGGTGGGATGCGTCAACCCTCGGCCGTAACGTCGAGTTCCAGCAGGAGCCAGACGAGGCCGGCGAGTGGCGCGTCCTGTGGTTCGGGTGCAAGGCGTGCCGCGACGCGGGCCGTCCCTACGTCAGCTCGATCGACTACGGCGTCGTGCTGGTACTGCTCCGGCAGATGCGTGCCGCCGCAGAGGGGCGGCCGCGACACGCGCGACTCACCACCACGGTAAGTGCGCCGTAGTGGCCTAAGATCACTGCTAATAGCTAGTTGGGCCGGTCTGTCACGTTGGGGCCGTTCACGTCACGTGGGGCGCGCGGGCTTCGGTGTCCGCAGGTATCTCCTTGTCTGGAGTCCCCATGTCTGCATCCGACCGTCCCGACGAGTTCCTGAGCCTGGCTGCCGCTGCCGCTGAGCGCGGCGTCACCCACTGGTTCCTGCGCGACGCCATCGCGGAGAACCGCCTTCCGGCTTACCGGGCATCCCGCAAGTGCATCCGCGTCCGCCGTTCCGACGTCGCCGCGCTGTTCGTCCCCATGAACGACGCCGCCCGCGACGCCCTGGCCGCTGAGGCGGGTGCGTCCGCATGACCGCAAGCGAAAGGCCGGGGCGCGACCCCCGGCCCTCAGAAGCGTTCACCACGACCGCTGACACGATTCTACCGTTCGAGCGCGCCGGCGTCCGGGTGACTGTCCGGCGTGCCCTGGAGCAGGCCGACGCGATCGCGCATCGGTTCCTGACCGACGCGCTGACGTCCTCGCTCGCCTGCCAGTGGCGGGGTCGGGCCGACGTGCTCGAATGGTGCCGGCCGCGCCCGACCGACTACACCGGACGCGCCACGGCCGCCGAGCTTGCTGCGCGTGACGCCCGACTCGCCGCGGACGCAGCCCGTTGCCGGTCTCACGCCCGGTTGCTCGAGGAGGGCGCCGGCGCTGATCTTCGGGCCGAGTTGGCCGCCATGCTCGCCGCCGAGGGGGTGGCGTAGGTGGACGTCGACCTGACCCCACGCCCGGACGCCGAAGGGCTGGAGGATGCGCCCGCTGAGGGCTTCGCTTTCGCCACGGGTGGTTCGTTCGTGCTCGATGCTCCCGCGGTCCCCAGGGCCATCTGGGGCGCCGGGGATGACGTGTTGTGGCCCGATGGTGAGGCGCTCATGGTGGCGTCCCTGCAGGGCCTCGGGAAGTCCACCCTTGCCCAACAGTTGGCGCTGGGCCGGGCCGGGATTCCCGAGTTCGCCACGCTGCTGGGCTATCCGGTGCGGCCTGGTGCGCGGCGGGTGTTGTACCTAGCGATGGACCGGCCCCGGCAGATTCAGCGGAGCCTGCGGCGCATGGTGGGCGAGGCGCACCGGGCCGAACTCGACGCCCGGCTGATTGTCTGGACCGGCCCGCCGCCGGCCGACCTGGCTCGACACCCGCGACTGCTGACCCAGATGTGCGAGGCGGCCGACGCGGACACCTGCATCGTGGACAGCCTCAAGGACGCCGCGATGAAGCTGACCGACGATGAGACCGGCGCCGGGTGGAACTGGGCACGACAGCACGCCATCCGGGCCGGGGTGGAGTTGGCCGAGCTTCACCACAACCGCAAGACGCTGGCCGGGACGAGGGCCGAGCGGCCAACCATCGATGAGGTCTACGGCTCCACCTGGCTTACCTCCGGGTGCGGTTCGGTGGTCCTGCTGTCCGGCGCCCCGGGCGATCCGGTCGTGGGTCTGCACCACGTGAAGCAACCTGCGGCCGAGGTCGGGCCGCTGAAGGTGATTCACGATCACGACGCCGGCCGCTCGACCGTCTGGCACGCCGCCGACCTGGTGGAGGTCGCCCGCATTCGCGGCGGGCTGTCCGCTGTCGACGCTGCCGCGGTGCTGTTCGAGACCGAGAAGCCAAGCGCGGCGGAGAAGGAGAAGGCC
>JAGQUI010000124.1 GCA_020438595.1 Propionibacteriaceae bacterium
GCTGGAGATCCGGGCCCGCGTAGCTGGCCTGGTACCGCTTCGACGGCAGCCGCCTCACGTAGCCGAAGCCTCGCCTGCCCATGGCAACCTCCCGAGCGTCCGGGAGCCCCGGCAGATCGCACGTCGTGCGATATACGTGCGATATCTCCCGCCACGAGCGACCACTTGTGTTGTCTGGTGATCACTTCAGAGGACTTCTGAGGCTCCGCGTTTGTGCTTGTCAGAAGCATATCTCACGCTCAGGACAGATGGCGACCCCAGCAAGATTCGAACTTGCGACACAAGGTTTAGGAAACCTCTGCTCTATCCCCTGAGCTATGGGGCCCAACCCCCTCGGGGGCGGCAACCAGCGTACCGCCTCGATCGTGTCCCCCGGACGGGTGACCGGGTGCTCCTGCAAGGCATGGAAGAGCTGTCAACAGGCTGGGTTTTTGGCCTTTTGAGTTTGTTTTGGGCCTGCGGTCGGATAGAGTCGGTGCCTGAGAGTGACGCACGCGATGTTGTCTCCTGGGGGTGGGTAGACGGCTTCAAGCCCTTCGATGTGCGTCACTCTCGCTATGTCCGCACACCTCCTCCGGTCTCGGCCCTCCGCCCGCGATGGGCCCTGGCAGGGCCTGACCGTTAGCATCGAGCCATGAGCGAGCCCGCCCTGGACCAGTGCCTGGAGAAGATGCGCACCGCCGGCATCAACTCCGCCGCGATCGACAACTTCCGCCACTACTGGCAGCTCTGCGCCGCCGGTGCCACCGGCGTGATCCGCGAGGACACCATCCGTCCCCTGCTCGACCCGCCGCGGCTCGACCAGGTCGAGGTGAGCGAGCCGGACGCCCGCGCCGCCCTGCAGCAGACCGTGATGATCAAGCTGAACGGCGGCCTCGGCACGTCGATGGGCCTGGAGGCGGCCAAGACCCTGCTGCCGGTCCGAGACGGACGCACATTCCTCGACCTGATCGTCGGCCAGGTGCGCTACGCCCGGCAGCGCTACGACGCCCGGCTGCCGCTGGTGTTCATGGACAGCTTCCGCACCACCGACGACACCCTCGCCCACCTCGCGCGCCACGACGACCTGGCCGTGGCCGGGCTGCCGCTGGACTTCCTGCAGAACGCCGAGCCGAAGATCCTCGCCGACGGCCTCGGCCCGGTGACCTGGCCGGCTGACCCGAGCCTGGAGTGGTGCCCGCCCGGGCACGGCGACCTCTACCCGGCGCTGTGGGGGACGGGCCTGCTGGACGCCCTGATCGATGCCGGCTTCCGGTACGCGTCGGTCGCCAACGGCGACAACCTCGGCGCCGCCCCGAACGCGACCCTCGCCGGCTGGTTCGCCGCGTCCGGCGCCCCGTACGCCGCCGAGGTGTGCCCACGCACCGTCAACGACCGCAAGGGCGGCCACCTCGCCGTGCGGGTCGCGGACGGCCAGCTGATCCTGCGCGACACCGCCCAGACTGCTCCGGAGGAGATGGACTTCTTCACCGACGAGCACCGGCACCCCTACTTCCACGCGAACAACCTGTGGCTCGACCTGGTCCAGGTGCGGGACATCCTCCGCGAGCGCAACGGCGTCCTCGGGCTGCCCCTGATCCGCAACGAGAAGACCGTCGACCCCGGCGAGCCCACCTCGCCGAAGGTCATCCAGCTCGAGAGCGCGATGGGTGCGGCGATCGAGGTGTTCCCCGGCGCGACCGCGATCGCCGTCGGCCGGGACCGGTTCCTGCCGGTCAAGACCACCAACGAGCTGATGCTGCTGCGCTCGGACGTGTTCGACCTGGGCGAGGACGGCCGGCTGCACAGCCGGGTGGACCGGATCCCCGAGGTCGACCTGGGCGGCGCCTACAAGCTGATCGACGACTTCGACCGGCTGGTGCCCGTCGTGCCGTCGCTGCGGGAGGCTGAGGCGCTGCGGGTACGCGGGGAGTGGATCTTCGACGCCCCCGCCGCGGTGGTCGGCGTGGTCGACCTCGCGGACGCGGGCAGCCCGCAGCACTACCGGTGAGCGCACGCTGGCAGGCCGCCCTCGGACAGGCGCTGACGGGTGTGGAGTTGCCGCTGCCGGAGCCGGGGGCGCCCGATCCCGCGGCGCTCGTCGCCGATCTCGCCGCGCACGGCTGGCCCGGTGACCGGATCGCCGGCCATGCCCGCGCGGAGGCGGCGGCCGAGCGGCCGTGGCCGCATCCCGTCCCCGCGGAACTGCGCGCGGGCTGCGGCGCGGCACAGTTCGCCGCCGCACTCACCCGCGTCCGGGAGGCGCTCGGCCTGAGCACGCTCGAGACCCTCCCGCCGTCCCCGCCGCGCCGGCTCACCGCCGACGAGGTGCGCCTGCTGCGGGAGGTGCCGCCGCACCACGTCGGCTGAACCCGGCGTTGTCGCGATCTGGCCACTCGCGCCGTCCCACCCGTCCCATCCGTCCCACTCCGGCCACTGCGTGGCCAGATGGCGACAGCCCGGGCACGACAAAGCCCCCGCGACCGCCATCGCGGGGGCTTCGCCGCTGCTGCCTACTTCTTCGCGAGCAGGTCGCGGATCTCGGCGAGCAGTTCCTCCTGGGTCGGGGCGCCGGGCTCGTCCGCCGCGGGCTCCTCCTTCGCCTTCTTGATCGCCTCGTACGGCCGGACGATGCCGAAGTAAAGCACGGCGGCCATGATCACGAACGACACGACAGCGGTGATGAAGACGCCGACGTTGATCGGGCCGATGGCGACGGTGCTGAAGTCCGGATTGCCGCCGATCAGGCCGATGATGTCCATGATGATCTTCGTGAACGACTCCACGACGGCGCCGAACGATGCTCCGAGAATGAACGCGATCGCGATGTCGAGCAGGTTCCCGCGCATCAGGAAATCTTTGAAGCCTGCCATATAAAAACTCCTTCTGGGTGGTTGGCGAGTGTCACCCTAAAGGGGGACAAGCTCAATGCAGCGCGAAACTCACTGATGAGACGGATGCCGCCGCGGAGATCTGCGCTGCCTGCGTAGAATTCACCTCCAGCAGCACCAGCGCCGGCTCACCGCCACCGAGCAGTCCGCCGTCGCCCGCTGTCGGGATCGCGACCACCCGGACGTCCGCGGCCACCACACCGAACTCCGAGCCGCCGGTGGTGGGGCCGAGCACGTCGATGCGGCTGCCCACCCGGAGCAGGGCGACCGCGGACGCCTCGCCGAACCGCACGGGCAGGGCGACGTGCCCCGCGGCGACCTGGCCCTCGCCACCCAACAGCGCGGACGCGGTGAGCGTGGCTCGCGCCGGCACGTCGACCACGGTGGTGCTTCCGACCACCGCGTCGATCGCGGCGAACGCCCCGTCGGCCACGAATTCAGCAGGAGCCTGCACCAGGGCCAGGTCGTCGGCGGTCACCGTGGCGCCGCCGGGAATCGTGCGGGTGGCGATCACCACCGGAATTCCCGGCCCTGCGCGGGCCGTGAGCGCATTCAGCCCGGCCAGCACGGCAACGGCGACGAACAGCGCCGCGAACGTGCGGCGGTGCCAGCGGAAGGCGCGACGTATCGAAAGGAGGTTCACATGGTGAATCTTCGGAAGCGACCGCCGGAAACGGTCACCCGTCCACAGGCTCAGGCCGCGCTGGACGCCCCTGTGGATGACGTGGAGCCCGACGCGGCCTTCGAATCGGCCTTCGGCTCGGGCTTCGCGCTCTCCGCCGACCCTCCGGCGGGCTTGGCCGCGTTCGTGCGGCCCTTGCTGCGGTTGTCCGTGGCGTAGAACCCGGAACCCTTGAACACCACGCCCACGGCGTTGAAGACCTTGCGCAGGTTGCCGTCGCACTCGGGGCAGTCGGTGAGCGGATCGTCGGTGAACTTCTGGACGGCCTCCAGCTCCGTGTCGCATGACGTGCAGCGGTACTGGTAGGTCGGCATGGTCACCTCCTGCGGATCCGTGGGCTGGCGGAATTGTAGCCAGCGGTGAGTGGAACCCCGAAATCGGGCCGGCTATTCCACGTCCACGCGGCGTCGCTCGGTGACCAGGACGTGGACGGATCGGTCCCACGCCTCGGTCGGCACGTCCGCGAGCACCTCGTCGTCGAAGAGCAGCAGGCCCAGCCGTGCCGCCGGCGACGCCCAGGCCAGGGCGCGGTCGTACCAGCCACCGCCGGCGCCGAGCCGGCGTCCGTCCGGGGTGCCGGCGAGGCCCGGCAGCCACACCCACTGCGCCTCGCCGAGCGCTTCCGGGCCGAAGACGGGACCGGTGGGGGCAGGGATCCCGAGCGGGCCGGGCGCCAGGTCGTCCGGACCCGTGTACCAGGCCCACCCGGGCTCGCGGCGCAGCACCGGCAGCAGCACGCCCACCTCGGCCAGCCTCAGCTGCTCGATCAGGTCGGCGGTGGCGGGCTCGTCCGGCCGCGCCACGTACGCGGCGACCACACCGGCGCCCGCGCAGGCGGCCAGCGCCCGCACCGTCCGCGCGTCGTCGCCGGCCGGATCGACCGTCCGCGCCTGCCTGGCGGCCCGCAGCCGGGTACGCAACTCTGCCTTCGATCGGCTGGCTCGCGGCTG
Organism: Propionibacteriaceae bacterium; assembly: GCA_020438595.1. Next base: position 4,503 of record JAGQUI010000124.1, read on the forward strand.
GCCTACCGGGCCCTCGGAGGTCACGGACTTATCGTAAGCGCATGCCTCTCTTCCCCAGAGTCAAGGAAGCACCCCTGCCCGAGCCCCCGGTCGAAGCGCCGGTCGAGCCGACCTACCTTCCCGACCCGCCCGCGCCCGGGCCCGCGGGGCTGCGTGACCTCACCGCCCACCGCGACTTCCTGCGCGGCCACGTGCAGGCCCTGCACCCGTTCGGGATCGGCCTGCTCGACGCCGCCGGGCTGACCCTGTGCGAGTCGATCGTCGCCGACCTCGACCTGCCCACGTTCACCGCCGCCACCACGGACGGCTGGGCCGTGCGCGCGGCGAACCTCGTCGGGGCGACCCCGCGGATGCCGGTCGTGCTCCCGGTCGTGGGCGAGGTCGACGTGGTCGGCCACCGCGGCGCACCGCTGCCGAAGGGCACCGCCGTCCGGGTCGCCGCGGGGGCACCCGTCCCGGAGGGCGCCGACACGGTGGTGCCGCTCGCCGAGGGCGTCGCGGGCGACGACGCGGTGCGGTTCACCGCCGAGGCCAGGTTCCAGCAGAACCTCGTCCGGGCCGGTTCCCGGATCACCGACGGTGACCTGCTCGTGCCGAGCGGCACCGAGCTCACCCCGCGGGTGCTCGGCCTGATCGCCGAGGTGGGCCACGACAAGGTGCTCGCCCGGCCCCGGCCCCGTGTGGTCGTGCTCACCGCGGACACCGCGCTGGTCGAGCCCGGCCTGCCGCTGACCCGGCTGAGCGAGACCTACGACTCCTGCACGACCATGCTCGCGGCGTCCGTCCGTCGCGACGGGGCCCAGGTGTTCACCACCGGCATCGTGTCCGCCGAGCCGAAGTCGCTGGGGATGACGCTGTCGGAGCAGCTGGTCCGGGCCGACCTGGTGCTGCTGGTCACCGAGGTCACCGACGACCTGGTGGCGATGCTCGCGGAGCAGGGCGAGCTCGACGTGGCCGCGGTCGACGGGCTGCCCGGACGCCAGGTGTTCGCCGTGGTCGGCCCGGAGCGGGCCCCGGTGCTGGTGCTGCCGGCCGGCGCCCTGCCCGCCTACCTCGCCTACCAGCTGGTCGCCCGGACGCTGGTCCGTCGCCTGGCGGGGCTGGACGAGACGGCGCTCGCCGAGGAGGTCGCGACGCTCACCCACCCGCTGGACGCCGAGCCCGACCGGACCAGGCTCGCGCTCGGCCACCACCTGCAGGGACGGGTCGTTCCGGTGCGGGGCGACCTGCCGGGTGCCGCCGAGCTGGCCCAGGCGAACGCGTTGATCGTGATCCCTCCGGGCGCAGATCCGGTGGCGGCGCACAGCGACGTCACCTGCTGGCTGCTGGACTAGCGGACGTCGATGGCGGTCTCTGCCTGGCCGGTGCGGCTGAGCCACGGGCCGGTCACGTTGCGTCCGCTGCGTCGCAGGGACGAGGCCGACTGGGCCCGGATCCGGCAGCGCTCGGGCGCCTGGTTCCGGCCGTGGGACTCCACGCGTCCGCCGGAGTCGCCGGAGCCCGGCCTCTCGTTCGCCCAGCTCGTCACCACGTTCTCGGGCAGGGCCCGGCGCGGCCTGATGCTGCCGTGGGCGGTGGAGTACACGCCGCCGGGGGAGCGGAAGGCGGCGTTCGCGGGCCAGGTCACCGTGTCCGGGATCACCCGCGGCTCGGCCTGCTGGGCGCAGGTCGGCTACTGGATCGACCCGACCTGGGCGGGCCGGGGGATCATCCCGACCGCGGTCGCGATGGCGTGCGACTACTGCTTCGACGCGCTCAGGCTGCACCGGATGGAGATCGCGATCCGTCCCGAGAACAGCAACAGCCTCGCCGTGGTGCGCAAGCTGGGCTTCCGCTTCGAGGGACGCCGGGAGCGCTACATGCACGTGGACGGGGCGTGGCGCGACCACGACGTGTTCGTGCTCACCCCCGAGGAGGTGCCCGACGGTGTCCTCGCCCGCTTCGAGGCCCGCTCCACCCACCGCCCCGAACCCGTCTGAGACCCCGGACCGAGTCGGGGACGGTTCCTGACTTGGTCCGCGGGCCAGGGTGGACCGAGTTAGGAACCGTCCCCAATTTGGTCCGCGGGCCAGGGTGGACCGAGTTAGGAACCGTCCCCGACTTGGTCCGCGTGGGCGTGGACGAAGCCTGCCGGGGTGAGCGGACGGGCGGGCCAGCCGAGGTGCGCGGCCAACCGCAGCAACTGGGGCGGCTCGACGGCCGCGCGCTCGAGGGCCTCGGTGTGGGCGAACACGTCGCTCGCGGCGCCGTCGGCGAGGACCCGGCCGTCGGCCATCACGACCACCCGGTCGAAGTGCTCGGCGCAGAAGTCCATGTCGTGGGTGATCGCGACCACGGTGCGTCCCTCCGCCGAGATCGACTCCACGATCCCGGCGATCAGCTCCACTCCGCGCGCGTCCTGCCCGGTGGTCGGCTCGTCGAGCACCACGACCGGGGTGTGCATCGCGAGCACGCCGGCCAGGGCGACCCGCTTGCGCTCGCTGAGCGAGAGGTGGTGCGGGTGCGCGCCGGCCTCGTCGGTCAGGTGCACGAGGGCCAGGGCGGACGAGGCCCGCGCGGCGGCCTCCTGCTGCGTGCAGCCCAGGTTGCGCGGCCCGAACTCGACGTCGGCGGCGACCGTGCTCGCGAAGAGCTGCTCGTCGGGGTTCTGGAACACGTACCCGACCTGCGCGGCGAGCTGTGCGATCGAGCGGCCCGACGTGGCTGCGCCCCCGACCTGCACCGCGCCCGACGTGGGCCGCAGGATGCCGTTCAGGTGGCGCACCAGGGTCGTCTTCCCCGCGCCGTTCTCGCCGACGATCGCCACCCGCTCGCCCGCAGCGACCGTGAGGCTGACCCCACGGACGGCCTCCACTCCACCGGGGTAGCGGAAGTGCAGGTCGGAGAACTCGATGGCGATGCTCACCGGGCGCCTCCGAACCAGGCCGCGGCCTGCTCGAACGACACGGGCACGGCTGCGTCCGCCGGCCCGAGGCCCTGCTCCCGGGCGAGCCGAGCGGCCCGGGTGTACCGGGTGGCGCCGACGCCCCACTCGTCGGTGCGTGGGTCGGCGAGGATCGCGGTGGGTTCCCCGGACGCCGCGACCCGCCGCTCCGCCAGCACGTGCAGCCGGTCGGCGTGCGCGTGCAGCAGCTCGAGCTTGTGCTCGAAGACCACGATCGTCGTGCCCGCCTCGCGCAGCGCCGCCAGCACGCCGAACACCAT
>JAGQUI010000125.1 GCA_020438595.1 Propionibacteriaceae bacterium
CAACGGGGTGGGCGCGACCTCGTCCCTTGTGGTCACTGATTATCTTCCCGCGGGGTTGGAGTTCCTGGGCTGCGGTGGTGGGTCGTTCAACAGCACTGCTCCGGAGTATCCGGGAGCGTCGAACGCTGTCGCTGCGGTTTCCGGGTGTGATCAACCGGACAGTGTCGAGACCGTCGAGAATCCGGCCGGTTATCCCGCAGGCGTCTACACCAAAGTGGTCTGGCAGCTGAGCGATCTGCCCGCGGGCGCCACCCATACGATCCATTACGCAGCGGGGATCCCGCAGCGGGCCAACACGATGACCTGGTCGGGCACGGAGCCGAGCGCGTCGTCGGGTGATCAGGCGGCGAACCTCGACAACAACAACGGGGCGTCCACCCGCGAGACCGCAACGGAGATCGGACTGCGCAACGAGGCCACGGTGAGTGGAGCCTTCGAGGGTGCACCGGTGGAGGACTCGACGTCCCACTCGGTGACTGCGGAGGACCTGCGGCTGGTCAAGTCGGTGACACCGACGACGTTCACGCAGGGTGAGCTGGCCACCTACACCCTCAGCATCGATACCAGTGAGTACGTCAACCTCGACGGCCTGGTGATCACTGACACGATCCCGGACGGCCTGTGCCCGATCGATGACGCCCAGAACTGGACCTCGATCGCCGAGTGCGCCGCACAGGCCGGTCACGGCCCGACGAACGCCTCGATCACCGGCGTCGTGGAGAACCCGGACGGTTCCTTCACGGTCACCTTCCTCCCGACCGACCAGGCGTTGAGCCACAACGGTCACCTGGTGATCACCTACCAGGCGCTGATGCGGGACACCTACGGGGCCTCCGGACCGACCTCGGCCAGCGACACCTTCACCAACCACGCAGCGATCAGCGGGACCAGCACGCCGCGCCCGGGCGTGGACTCCCCGGACACGGGGGTGGTCACCGTCTCCGACGAGTCCAGCGCCACCATCGAGACGGGCGGACCGCAGCTGAGGAAGCTGCAGATGGCGAACGCGAGCCCGATGACGTGCTCCACCGACGTGGGCGACTACAGCGCCAGCGTGGGGAGCGAGCCCGGCTTCAGCCTCGGCGACCGGGTCTGCTTCCTGCTCGAGGTCCGGTTCCCGGCCGGCGTCGACACCCGCAACGCCGCGCTCACCGACTTCCTGCCCAAGCACCTCACCTACGAGTCCTCGACCGAGCTGACCCCCGGTGGCCTGGTCGCGTCCACGTCTCCGGCGAGCCCGGAGCAGTACGTGACTTGGGAGCTCGGCACCGGCAGCCCTCGGACGGTGGTCCGCGGCACGCTGTTCCGGATCGTCCTCTCCGCGATCGTGACCACGCCGGCCCCGCTCGGCGTGGCCTCGCCGGAGAACCTCGACACGCAGAACCTCGCGAAGTTCCGCTACACCAACACCGCCGGCCAGAGCGATTCGTTGCGCGACGCGGTCACCCTGCCGATCGCGCCGCCGCCCCCGGTCGGCGTGACCAAGGGCGTGCAGGCGATCAACGCGACCGCGGTCGACACCGGGTCGGACCCGGGGAACGTCGACGGCAGCACGGTGCGTGCCTCGGACGTGGTCACCTTCCGGATCGATGTGCAGAACCTGACCCGGGCGGGGGAGGTCAATGCGACCCCGATCGCCTCCCCGGACGTGTGGGACGTGCTGCCCGCCGGGATCACCTGTTCCGGGATCGGAAACATCAGCAACGGCGGCACCTGCTACAACGCCGGGCAGGCCGGACGGCCCACGCTGGCCAGCGGTGACACCACCTCGAGCGTGATCCGCTGGCAGCTCGACGGGTCGTTCAGCCTCGCGCCGCAGGCCTACGGCACGCTCACCTACGAGATGACCATCCCCTCCGACGTGAGCGTCAGCACGGTCTTCCGCAACACCGCGGCGGTGGCGTCGTTCACCTCGGCGACCAACGTCGACGACGGTGGGACGGTGCCGGTGGCCACCTACTACCCCGAGGACAACGTCAGTGCGAACGTGCCGGCCGACGCCGTCGAAGTGCCCGCTGCGAGCGACGACTCCTCCGTGGTCGTCCCGGACGCCGTGGTGGCCAAGTCGAACCTCACCGACATCGTCGACACGGGCAACGGCGCCTCCCAGGCCGTGATCGGGGAGACCCTCACCTACACGGTGGCGGTCACGATCCCGGCGCACACCAGTGTCTACAACGGCCAGCTCACCGACCCGATGCCGACCGGGCTGGTGTTCGTCGGCCCGGCGAGCGCGGCCTTCTCGGCCACCGGCGCCTCTCCGGCGGGTTCCGCGCTGCCGAGCGGGGTGTCCCTCGACGCCGCCACCGGAACCCTGAGCTTCGGCGCCGCCTACGCCAACGACACCGACACCGACCAGCGCTTCGAGGTGACCATCCCGGCCCGGATGGGCACCACCGCGAGCAATACCGACGGCACGGTCCGGACCAACACCGCCACCTTCCGCAGCGACACCGCCGCGAGTGGCGGCACTGCCGTCCCGGCCCGTACCGCCACCAGCACGGTGACCGTCGTCGAGCCCTCGCCGACGCTGACCAAGACGCGGGTTCCCACCGCGACGACCGTTGCGGGCGGCTCCACCGTCACCTACACCCTGACCGCAGGTAACGCTTCGGGGCGCCCGGTCCTGCACGACACCGTGGTCACCGACTGCGTTCCGGCCGGGCTCACGGTGGGCACCGTCACCCCGGCGGTGGGGTCGGTCGCCGTCACCCCGGACGGTTGCGGCGCGGGCACGACGCTGATCACCTGGACCATCGGTGACATCAGCGGCGGCACCACGCGAACCCTGACCTACCCCGCGACGATCACCGGGGCCGCGGGGAGCCAGAGCTACACGAACACGGCCAACCTCACCGGCAGCAGCCTGGCCGACGGGCAGAACAACTCCGACCCCGGCACGCTCGAACGGGTCTACACCAGGACCGCGAGCCAGACGGTGCGGGTCTCCGCCGCGACGGTGACCAAGACGCCGGCCAGCCAGAGCCTGACCATCGGTGAACGGGGCTCCTGGACGGTCACGGTGTCCCTGCCGACGAACCTCGACTTCTTCGACTCGATCATCACCGACGCGCTGCCGGCCGGCTTCGTGGTGACCGGCCTGACCACCGACGCGGTGAGCTGCACCGGCTTCGCCACCTGCCCGACCCTGACCACCCTCACCTCCAGCCCGGTCGCGCCGGCGCTGGGCCAGGCGACCACGATCGGTTGGGGCGTGGGCGACATCGCCGCGTCCGGCACCGTCCGTACGATCACCGTGACCTACTCGGCGACGGTCGCCGACATCGCCTCCAACACGGCCGGGACCGCCCGAAACAACAGCGCGTACTACCGCTGGAACCTCACCGACAAGGGAGCCACCCCGACCGCGGTGACCACACTCGACCAGGTCAGCGCCACGGCGACCGCCTTGACCCGGATCGTCGAACCGGCGATGACGATCACCAAGGCGGTCTCCGACCCGACCCCTGAGCCGGGGCAGAGCTTCACCTACACGGTCACGGCGAGCAACGACGGCCGCGCCAACTACCTCAGCCCGGCCTACAACTACACCGTCACCGACACCGTGCCCACCGGCGTCGTGGTCACCGCAGGGACCATCACCGGCGGCGGCATCCTCTCCGGGGCGGGCGCCAACGGCGGCGGCACTATCACCTGGGGGCCGATCGCCGGGCCGCTGGCCGCCAACGCGTCCACGTCCTTCACCTACTCGGCCACGCTCGCGCCGAGTGGCGCCCTGACCGCGGCCGCCCTCACCAACACCGCGCGGGTCACGCACTACGAGTCGCTGGCCAGCGGTGGCCGCACCAGCTACGCCGCGGTCTCCGGAACCGCGGTCGTGACCCCGCAGTTCCCGCACGTCACGCCGACCAAGTCGGTGGCCTCCGGCCCTGCCTACCTCGGTCAGCCGAAGACCTGGACGATCACGCTGACCAATGACGGCGGTGCGGACGCGCTGCACGCCGACGCCGTCGACACCCTGCCGGCGAATTGGGCCTACAACGCCGGCACGGCGAGCGTCGTGGTCGCCGGAGGGCCGGCCGCGGTGGTGGAGCCCACCCTCGGCACCGATGCGTCCGGCCACCAGGTGCTCACCTGGACGGACCTGGGCACGATCCCGGCCACCGGCGCCAACCGGACCATCGTGATCACCTTCACCGCGACCCCGAATGACCCCGCGGCGGCGACCGATCCGGGCGTCGGCTCGACCCTGCTGCACACCAACACGGTCACGACGCAGGCGGAGGACCTGACCGGGGCGACGGCGAACGCGTCCGGTCCCTACAACGCGGGTCCCGGCACGGCGTCGACCCACATCGACTCCGCGGATGTGAGGATCACCAAGACCAGCGGCGCCGCGGTGGCAGGGCAGAACCTGACCTACACCCTGGTGGTGCACAACAACGGCCCGGACACCGCGGTCGGCCCGTTCCCGGTCAGCGACACGCTCCCGTCGGGGCTGGGCACGGTGACCGCCTCGGGCACGGGCTGGACCTGCAGCGTGGGCGCGGGCACCGTCGACTGCGTCCGGACGAATCCGGCCAACACCCTGGCCTCGGGGGCCAGCTTCCCGGCGATCAGTGTGGTCGCGGCGATCCCGGCGGACACCGCGGGCGGCACCTCGCTGGTCAACTCGGCCACGGTGAACGCGACGACCTTCGATCCCGACCTGACCAACAACCACGACCAGGTCACCAACACGGTCGCGCGTTCGGTCGATCTCGGCATCGTGAAGGCCACCAGTGGCACCGTCACCGCCGGCCTGAACGCGACCTACACCCTCGACGTCACCAACCACGGGCCGAGTGACTCGGCCGGGCCGATCCGGGTCAGCGACACGCTGCCCGGCGGCACCACCTTCGTGTCCGCGAACGGTACCGGCTGGTCGTGCACGCAGGCCACCGGCACCCTCACCTGTGACCGCTCCGCCGGTCTCACCTCCGGCCAGGCCGCACCGCAGATCACGGTCGTGGTGAGCGTCCCCGCCGGGCGTACCGCGCAGGTCGTCAACACCGCCTCCGTGTCCGGTCCCGAGACCGACCCGGTCCCGGCCAACAACACCTCGACGGTGACCGACCCGGTGGCCACGGTGGCCGACCTGGCCCTGATCAAGGTGCACCAGGGCGAGTTCGTGCCCGGGAGCACCGCCACCTACCACTTCACCGTCACCAACCACGGTCCCTCGGACGCTGCCGCTCCGGTTCGCGTCACCGACCAGCTCGAACCGGAGCTGACCTTCGTCTCCGACGACTCCGCTGACTGGTCGTGTTCGGCCAACGCGAGCAACCTGCTCACCTGCACCCTCACCGGCGACCTCGGCGTGGGGGACTCCTCCGAGTTCGGCATCACGGTGGCGATCGACTCCGCGCACACCGGCGACGTGACCAACTCCGCGACGGTGTCCTCGCCCACGACGGACCCGAACACCGGCAACAACACCGACGACGACACGACCGCGGTGAACGTCAGGGTCGACCTGGGCATCGTGAAGAGCCACAGCGGTGACGCGGTGGCGGGGCGCAACCTCGCCTTCAGCCTGGTCGTGACCAACCACGGTGAGTCCGACTCGCCGGGCCCGGTGGTCGTCACCGACACGCTGCCTGCCGGGATGAGCTATGTCAGCGGCACCGGGGGCGGGTGGAGCTGTTCCGCGGCCGGCCAGGCCGTCACCTGCACCCATGCCTCGGGGTTGGCGGCCGGCGCGAACTCGACGATCACGCTGACCGTGGCCCTGGCCCCGGACGCGGGCCCGGCGACCCTGTCCAACTCGGCGAGCGTGTCCGGTCCCGCGCCGGACCCGAGGCCCGCCAACAACACTGACACCGACACGGTCACGGTCGGTGACGAGGCGAACGTCAGCATCGCGAAGTCGGCCAGCCCGACCACGGTCGCGGCCGGTGGTGCGGTCACGTTCACCCTCACCGTGCACAACGACGGGCCCTCCGACGCCGACAACGTGCAGGTCAGTGACGCGCTGCCGCCGGGGCTGAGCTTCGTCAGCGTCGATCCGGACGCGGCGGTCACCTGCAACGACGCGGATCCGGTCGACTGTCAGGTGGCCTCCATGCCGGCGGGCGCGACCTACCAGATCCGGGTGCACGCCCGGGTCGGCTCGGGCGTCACGGACGGCGCGAGCATCACCAACACCGCGACGGTGAGCACCAGCACGCCCGGGGACAACCCGGACGACAACTCCGACACCGCGACGATCACGGTGAGCACGGTGGCCGACCTCAGCATCGTCAAGACGCACTCCGGCACCTCGGTGGCCGCGGGCGAGCAGGTGACCTTCCAGCTCGCCGTCCACAACGACGGGCCCTCGGACGCGGCGGCCAACGTGGTGGTCACCGACGTCCTGCCGGTCGGCCTGACCTTCGTGAGCAGCACGGGCACAGGCTGGAGCTGTCTGGCCGGCACTCCGGACGCGTCCGGTCAGCAGGTGATCTGCACGCTGGACGGCGGGGCGGCGGTGCTCGCCGGAACCGACGCGCCGGCACTCTCGCTGACCGCGCAGGTCGACTCCGACCTGGACCCGGACACGCTGGTCGACGGTGTGCTGACCAACTCCGCGTCGGTGGCCAGCCCGACCACCGATCCCGACCCGGACAACAACACCGACACCGACCTGGTGCCGATCACGGCCAGCGCGGACCTGTCGGTGGTCAAGTCGCACACCGATGCCGCGCGGATCGGCGACCCGCTCGAGTTCACCCTCCAGGTGGCCAACGCGGGACCGTCCACCGCGCGTGAGGTGTCCGTGTCCGACGACCTGCCGACCGGCCTGGAGTTCGCCTCGGCGTCGGGGGTGGGCTGGACCTGCACCAACGCAGGGCAGAGCGTGACCTGCGACCTCGACGCGCCGCTGGCGAACGGGGCGAGCGCGTCGCCGATCACCGTGCGGGTCACCGTGCTCGCCTCCGCCTACCCGGACGTGAGCAACACCGCGACGGTGAGCGCCACCACGCCTGACCCGGAGCCGGCAAACAACACCTCGACCGACCCGGTCAGCGTGCCGCCGCAGGTCGACCTGGGGATCACGAAGTCGCACACCTCCGAACCGATGCAGGTGGGGCAGCAGGCCACCTACACCCTCGGCGTCAGCAACGCCGGCAACACCGACGACCCGGGCCCGATCACGATCGACGACCCGCTGCCGGCCGGGCTGACCTTCGTCAGCGGGACCGGCGACGGGTGGACGTGCTCCGCCTCCGGCCAGGACGTCACCTGCGTGCGCGCAGCCGGCCTGGCGACGGGCGACAACACCAGCGTCGACCTGGTCGTCGAGGTGGGCCCGGAGGCCTACCCTGCGGTCACCAACGTGGCCACGGTGAGCAGTCCCGCCGAGGACCCGAACCCGGACAACAACACCGCGCAGGACCCGGCCACGGTGCTCCCGCTGTACGAGCTGGTGGTGGCGAAGGACCTGAAGCGGATCACCGGCTCGGTGGCCGACTGGACCATCGCCGTGACCAACAACGGGCCGAACGAGGCGCCCGACGGTGCGGTGGTCACCGACGACCTGCCCAGTGCGCTGCGCTACGACGGCTACACCGGTGACGGCTGGGTGTGCACGGCCACCGGCCGCCTGGTGACCTGTACCTACGACCAGCCGATCGCGGCGGGGGAGACGGTCGGGTTCGTCCTGCACACCACGCTCGTCGACGGAGCATTCGGGG
>JAGQUI010000126.1 GCA_020438595.1 Propionibacteriaceae bacterium
GCCGTCCACCAGCGCCGGGTGGACGCGGACCACCAGCGCCTGTCTGCCGGGAGCGACCCCGTCCACCAGGGTCGCGTCCCACAGCGGATGGGTGCGGTCGAGGCTGTGCGCCAGCCTGGCCGCCAGCCAGTCCTCCAGCCGCTCCCCCGCCGCGAGGGACTCGGTGCGCACGTGCCCGCCGACGCGGAAGTTCGGGTCGTCGATCCAGCCGGGCACGGGCCAGCCGCCGACCACGCGCCGGAACCGGGGCGAGTACTCGATCCGCTCGACGATCCGGTCGATCAGCTCCTCGCGGGTCAGCGGGCCGGACAGCACCGCGACCACCACCTGTTGCCAGGGCTGCGACTCCTGGTCCCGGGCCAGCAGCGCGGCCTCGGTCACGCTCACCGGGTCACTCACGCGTCCACCCTACTTGCGCCCCGGGGAACCGGCGCGTGCAGCCAGGCGACGACGTCCGCCGGGACTCGTCCGCTCATCGCTGCGCCGACGTGCCCCTTTCCTTCGTAGCGCACCACGGTGCAGTCCGGGATCAGTGCCTCGGTCTCGGCGACGATCTCGGGCGTGAAGGCGCGGTCCTTGCCGGCGGCCAGCAACAGCACGGGCACCCCGATCCGCGGCAGGACGTCGCGGGAGTCGAAGGCCGCCTCCACCCGGGCCTCGAGCCTCAGGTCGCCGGCCGGCGTCTCCTCGTCGGCGAACATTCGCCCCGCCCACGGACCCAGGCGCCGGCGCACCCGGTCCCAGCGCCCGCCAGGGAGGAAGTACTCCAGGAAGACGGCACCGGCCTCGTCCAGCCGCCCGGTCGCCCGCGCCTCCGCCCAGCGCAGGTCGATGTCGGTGACCTCCGGGGTGGCCCGGACGCCCGACAGCGCGAGCACCACCCGCTCCACCAGGTCGGCGTGTTCGGCCGCCAGGTACTGGGCGATCAGGCTGCCGAAGGACAGCCCGACGACGACGTCCACCCGCCCGAACTCCTCCCGGATCACTTCCGCGACGTCCCCGGCCATGTCCGCGACCGTGTGGCCGGCCGGCATGTTCCGCCGCCGGGTGAACGACCAGACCGTGTAGCCGTCGTCGAGGAAGGCCTGGAACCGGGACGCCGCCAGCCGGGCGGACCCGCCACGTGGCACGTCGCTGCCAGGGCCGCCCTGGAGCCACAACAGCGTCCTGGGACCCTCGCCCCACGACGCGTACTCCACGCCGTTCGCGAACCGGCCGATCCGCGGCTCCGGGCTCTCCTTCCGAGACCGCCTCCAGCCGAGAACCGCCACGCCGAGCGCGGCGGCCGCCAGCAGCCCGATCCCGATCCGGGACAGCTTCCGCTCCATGCCTCCATAATCCCCCGCGCCGCGGCACCGGGGTGTTATTCGATGAGGAACGGCGGCGGCTGCATGCCGAGGTCTTCCCAGACCAACCGCGGGAAGCGGCCCAGCCAGCCGCGCAGGGCCTCCTCACAGGCGTCCACGACGAGCAGGTCGTGGGTACTCACGTCGAAGTCGACCACCCGGCCGGTCACGCTCCAGCCGAACGGACGGCGCGCCAGCATCCACTCCATCATCCGCGGGTGCGTCACGTCGGAGGCGAACTTCGGGTTGTCGGTGCGCACCGTGAACTCCTCGTTGAAGTCCGTGCTCTCGAACCGCACCTTCTCCCCGACCCGGCGACCGTTGAACGAGATGGACGGCATGCCGAACGGCAGCACGAACCCGCAGACGGCCTCGGAGTGGTTGTCGGTGACCGTGCGGGTGTGGGTGTGGCCCTCCGAGTCGGTCTCGGTCACCGTGCGGTCGGTCTTCCAGGTGTGGGTGAAGGCGTCCAGGCGGATGCCGTCCCGCAGGCCCAGATCAGGTCCTCGGTGCGGTGCGCGTAGCCGCCACCGCTCGTCGGGTACACGTTCAGCACCGAGTCGTCGCTGCCGACGAAGCGCCAGTCGGGGTGGCCGCAGAACCCCGAACCCGCGGACGGCGGCACCTGCCGGGCGGCCAGTGCCGGGCTGCCGGCCATCGCGTGCGCCACCGGGTCGAGCGCGGCGAGGAACTCCCTGAGCTCGTCCGGGTCCTTCGGCGCGCCGCTCGCGACCAGCTGGCGTCCCTCGACGCTCAGGTCGACGCCGCCCGCGACCTGCGCGAACGCCGCGAGCGCGCCGCCGATGCTCTCGAGCAGGTCATGGGCGAACCCGCCGTCCACCGCGATCACCCGGACCTGGCCGTCCCCGACCTGCACCAACCGCTGGTCGCCGGAGCCGACCCCGGCACGGGGCCATCCGGCACCGCAGACGAAGGCGTCCGGCAGCGAGAGCGGCACCTGCACGGCCGTCACGCGGTCGGAGTACTTCGGGCCTGCGCCGGTGTAGTCGTACTCGAAGACCCGGAAGAGGAAGCCCCCGGGAGTTGTTCCGCTGACCAGCTCGTCGACGGACCGGTTCAGCCCCATGCCGAACGGCGGCGCATTCAGGTCGGCGACATCGGCCAGGGAGGGATTCGCGTTGTGCGACCAGCCCAGCTCCCGGACCTCCTTCAGGTAGAGCCGCCGGCGCACCACGAGGACCGCGCCGATCACCGCACCCACGGCGAGCACGCCGATGACGATCCACCAGAAGCTGTGCACGATCCCCCCTTCACCGTCAGGCTAACCACAGCCGCACGGGGAACACCGCTCCCGCACACTGCCGGACGAGTTATCCACAGATTCCGTCCCACCCCCTGTTCGGGACGGGCCGGCGGGGAGCATGGTGACCTCCTCACCCCAGGAGGAACCATGGAGCCCACCCTCGCGCTCTGCCGGGTCGCACCGGCGTCCCGGCCACCGGCGGTGCCGCTGCGCGAACCGGTCCGGTTCGCCGGCGCCGAGCAACCGGTGCTGCCGTGGACGGTGGTGCAGGACGCCACCGACGACGAGACCCCCCTCGACCCGGAGCGGCGCCAGCTCGCCACGTCCTTGATGGCCGCCCTGATCGAGGTGCTCTCCGGACAGCGCTCGGCGACCCAGCTCGAACTGTGGGTGGAGCCCGAACTGCTCGACCTGGTCGAGCACCTGCACCGGGCGCGGGACGGCGACGGCCTGCGGCTGCGCTCGGTGCGGGTGCAGGCGCCGCACGAGGCGGCCCTCGAGGTGTCCGCGCACCTGCGTCGGGGCGAGGCCTCGCGCGCGGCGGCGCTCCGGATCAGCCGCCGGCGCGGACGCTGGGTCGCCACCCACCTGGTGCTCGCGCTCGAGCCGGGGCTGGTCCACCGGGCCGGCTGGATCAACCCCCTGGGGGACTGAGCGCGATCGTCCGCTCCTCCGCCACGGCCAGGTCCTTCAGCACCTCGACCGGCGGATCGGTGTAGGGGTAGTCGAGCGTGAGCACGCGTCCCGGCACGCCCTCCTCGGAGTCGCCCTGGGCGGCGATCACCAGGGTGTCACCCGCGGCACCGACCCGGAGCGCGCTCACCGCGGAACCGACCGCCGTGCCGGCCCTGGCCCGCTCGGCCAGCCCGTCCCCGTCATGGAGCCGCACGTAGCCGCAGGCGGCGGCGTCGCCCAGCGGCACCAGCCAGACCGCGCCGGCCTGTGCCCGCGCCCCGACCGCCTCGGCCCAGGCGCCCACGAGCACCCCGGCCGTGTCCTTGCAGGGTCGCGCCATCGCCAGCGAGGAGCCGAACCCGTCACCGGCCTCGACCGTGCCCGGCGCCCACCGCTGGTCGTAGGCCTGCGCCGAGGCGATGGTGCCCCCGGACAGCCCGAACCCGACGATCATGCCGGTCCGGGGCTGGTTGTGGCCGCTCTCGTCCTTGCGGTCCTCACCGGGGACGCCCACGACGAGCCAGCCGTCGTCCGCGGCGAGCGCGGCGCCGAAGCGGTCCTGCGCCTGCGCATCGTCGGGAACACCGGGGGTGTCCTCGGTGACCCGCTGCGCCTGCAGCGGGTCCTTCGCGAAGTCGACGAGGTAGACGGCACCGGCCTGCCGAGCGCCGTTCACGGTCTCCCCCGGTGCCCCCACCACCAGCAGCGAGCCGTCGCTGGCGAGGCTGGTGCCGAACCGGCCGCCGGGAGCCGGCGCGGGCAGGCCCAGGGACGACGGGTCCAGCGTGGCGGGGCCGGCGCCGGGCCGCCCGTCCTCGCCGATCGGCCAGGTCAGCACGGCCTCGTTCGCGCCCCCGACGGCGAGCACGGGTGTGGGTGCGGCGACCAGCGCGAGCGCGTGGCCGGCACCCGGGCTGTCGCTGGTGAGCGTCACCGGCCCGGCCAGGTCGAGACCTCCCGGGCCGCCGTAGAGGAGGAACAGGGTGAGTCCGAGCTCGACGCCCGGATCGGAAATGACGAGGTCGGTGTACCCGTCGCCGTTCAGGTCGCGCGCGAGCAACGCCTGGCCGAAGTCCGCGGAGTCGGCGTGGGCGGGGTCCACGTCCTGCCGTTCGAGGTCGGCGGACGCGCCGTTGGCGTAGCGGATGCCGACCCGGCCCGGACGGGTCCCGGTGCCCACCACGAGGTCGGCACCGCCGTCACCGTCGAAGTCCGGCGCGGCGCCCGTGCGGGCCGTGGGCGCTGCGCTCGTCGCCGGGGCGACCGGTGTCGTCACCACGGGGGCCGGGGCGGGCCCGGCCGTCGTGCAACCCCCCACCACGACCGCGACGGCCAACCCGAGGACGCCCGGTCCTCGCCGTCGACCTGCGAACCCCGCCGTTGCGGCCCGCCCCATGTCGGATCCCCCTTGTCGGATCGTCACCCCGATCCTAGGGACGCCGAAGGGCGTTGCACCGCAGCCGCAACGACGAAGTCGTACGACTTCCTGGTCCGGCGCCCGGATCGGGTCGGGTTCAGCCCGGCGGGTCGCTCAGCGCGGGCTCGAGGAACGTAGCGTCCAGTGGATCGTCCGTCGCGTCCGGGGAGTCCAGCACGTGCACGTAGCCGATGACGCCGTCGCTGTCGCCGCAACTGCCGAGCACCAGCCCGTCCGCGGCCGCCGGATCGGCATGGCGCAGGGCCGCGACCGCGCACCCGGGGAACTGCTCGTCCTCGTGCATCGACAGCCGGGCCTCGGTGTAGGTCTGCACCGGGCAGGCGGCGGACGCCACCAGGGGCACCGTGAACACGGACCGGGCGCCGGACGGCTCCCAGCCCGCCCCGACCAGCACGCCCGGCGTCCCGGCGCACGGCCGGGTCATCGCCACGGTGACGCCGTAGCGGGAGCGCGCCTTGCCGGAGAAGCCCGCGGAGCGCCGGTCGATCGACGGCATCGGCACCAGCTTGTGCCCGGAGATCCGGAACGGTTGCACCCTCGCCGTGCCGGACACGGAGACGACCGCGTAGCCGTCACCGGTGGAGACGTCCCGACCGAAGTTGTGGTTCGCACCCACCGTGCCGGGCACGCCCTTGGTGTCCTCGTCCAGGGCCTTGCCGCGCAGCGCGTAGCCGTCCCAGCGCAGCACGGCGACCTCACCCGCGTTCTCGGCACGGGGCAGGTCCCGCATCGGGATGCCGGCCAGCAGCAGCGACCCGGAGGACGCCAGCGACGTGCCCAGCTCGTCCAGCTCGCGACCCTTGCCCGACAGGCCGAGGGCGCTGCGGGAGTACACCCACCCGCCGGCCGAGGGAAGGCCGTCCGCCCCGAGCGGGAAGGCGACCAGGGTTCCGCCGGCCACCAGTTCACGGCTCCCGCCGTAGACGTCGCCCGGGGCGCCGACCACGAGCACGGGCGTGGGTTCCTCGACCAGCGCCAGGGAGGCGCCGAACCCGGCCACCCGCGGCGCGAGCACCGCGTGCGCCTGCGCCGGGTCCAGGCCCTCCGCCGAGCCGAACAGGAAGTACAGCGACGGCGACGAGCGATCGTTGAACTCCGGCCAGCCGGGTTGGGTGACCACCAGGTCGGTGTAGCCGTCGGCGTTCAGGTCACGGGCCAGGACACCGGTCCCGGCCTGTGGGCCCTCGCCGAGGTCGGTGGTGCTGATCTCCTGGACGCGGCCCGTCCCGTAGCGCACCACGGCGGCGTACTGGCCGCCGGCGACGACGTCCGGTCGGCCGTCCCCGTCGAAGTCGGTGATGCCGCTCGCCGCTGCCGGCTCTGCCGCCACAACCGCGCCGGAGGTGCTGGGGGTCGGCGTGCCGGCCCCGCCGGACTGGGCGCAACCCGACACCAGCAGCGCGACAACGCCCCCCACGGCAATCATTCGCCCGATCGACATGGCGCTCCTCTGTTCGAGGAGAAGCTACCGCAGTTCCCGGTCGCCGAGACGGCAACCGGGGACTGTCGGCTGTACGAACTTCAGGAGGCCCGGCCGTGGCACATCTTGTACTTCTTGCCCGAGCCGCACGGGCAGGGCGCGTTCCGGCCGACGCCCGCGTACGGGTCGGCGGTCGCGGTCGCGGCCCCGGTCTTCTTCTCCTCACCGGACTCGCCGGGCGCGGAGTAGGCCATCGGGCGGGGCGCCTTCGGCTGCAGCCCCTTCGCCTTCAGGGCGGGACGCTTGATCAGCTCCGGCTCCTCGGCCATCGGCAGCCGGTGCTGCTCGACCGATTCGGTGCCGAGGTCGGGGACGTCATCGTCGGGACCGGACGCGATCAGGTCGCCCGCCGTCAGCGCCTTCCCGTCCGCACCGGCCACGAGGCCCACCTGGGGAGCCGCCGGCTCGACCTGCACCTGCAGGTTGAACAGGTAGCCGACGACCTCCTCCATGAAGGCCTCCATCATGGCGTTGAACATGTCGCCGCCCTCGCGCTGGTACTCCACCAGCGGGTCGCGCTGCGCCATCGCGCGCAGGCCGATGCCCTCGCGCAGGTAGTCCATCTCGTAGAGGTGTTCGCGCCACTTGCGGTCGAGCACGGTGAGCAGCACCTGCCGCTCGAACTCCCGCATGGTCTCCTCGCCGAGCGCCTCGGTGCGGGCGTCGTAGGCCTGCTGGGCGTCCGCCTGGAAGTCGGCGACCAGGTCCTCGACGGTCAGGTCGGCCCGGTCCTCGTAGTCGGTGACGTCGAGGCTGACCGGGTACAGGGTGCCCAGCTGCGTCCACAGGGCGTCGAAGTCCCAGTCCTCGATGAAGCCCTCGGTGAGACCCCGCACGTACTGCTCGACGACGGTGTTCACGGTGCCGCGCAGCTGCTCCTCGACGTCGGCGCCCTCGAGCACCCGGCGCCGGTCGCCGTAGATGGCGTGGCGCTGGCGGTTCATCACGTCGTCGTACTTCAGCACGTTCTTGCGCATCTCGAAGTTCATCGCCTCGACCTGCTCCTGCGCCTGCTGCACCGACTTGCTGACCCGGTTGTTCTCGATCGGCATGTCGTCGGGCACCTTCAGGGTCTGCAGCACCCAGTCGATGATGTCGGACTTGAACAGCCGCATCAGGTCGTCGCCCAGGGACAGGTAGAACCGGCTCTCGCCCGGGTCGCCCTGGCGGCCGGACCGGCCGCGCAGCTGGTTGTCGATGCGGCGGGACTCGTGCCGCTCGGAGCCGAGCACGTAGAGCCCGCCGAGTTCGACGACCTCGTTGTGCTCGTCGGCCACCTGCTGCTCGATCGCGGCCAGCGTCTCGGGCCAGGCGGCCTCGTACTCGTCGGCGTGCTCGACCGGGTCGATGCCCTTGTTCTGCAGCACCTGGTCGGCGAGGAACTCG
>JAGQUI010000127.1 GCA_020438595.1 Propionibacteriaceae bacterium
CCTGGCGGAACCGCGCCGGCAGGTCCGGCGGCGCGGGCGAGGTTCGGACGGCGTCCGGGTCGGGGTCCGCGCCGACGGTCATCGCCAGCACGTTGCGCGCGATTCCCGCGAAGACCACCAGCAGCAGGACGCAGGCCAGGATCATCTGCCAGCCCAAGCCCCGCTGGAAGCCGGCGATGATGATCGCGACCTCGGTGAAGAAGGTCACGAACGGCGGAAAGCCGAGGAGGGCCGCGGCTCCGAGCAGGAAAGGGCCGCCGAGGTCGGGACGGCGCCGCAGCAGGTTGCGCACGTCGGCGATGTGGTGGCTGCCGGTGTACCCGAGGACCCGTCCGGCCAGCACGAACATCGACGACTTGACCAGGCCGTGGCCCAGCATGTGCAGCAGGACGGCCGCGATCGCCAACGGCCCGCCGGTCGCCGCCCCGAGGGCCAGCAGGCCCATGTGTTCGATGCTGCTGTAGGCCAGCAGCCGCTTGAAGTCCTTCTGCGTGATCACCAGCCCTGCCGTGACCGCAAGCGAGAGCAGGCCGGCGGCGGTGAGCAGGCCGCGCATCAGCTCGGGGCCGAGCGCCGCGTCCGCGATCGCCTGGACCCGCAGGATGGCGTAGAACGCCACCGAGAGCAGGACGCCGGACATCAGCCCGCTGACCGTCGCGGGCGCCTGGCTGTGCGCGTCCGGAAGCCAGGAATGGACCGGCGCCAGCCCCGCCTTGGTGGCGAAGCCGAGGACGGCGAGCGCCGCGCCCGCGCGGGTGAGCGTCGGGTCGAGTCCGCCGGCGTGGGCCAGCAGGACGACCCACGACAGTGACGGCTCCCCCGTCGTCCGGCTCGCCGCCGACAACAGGATGAGGCCGAGGAAGGCGATCGCGACGCCGACCGAGCCCAGCACCACGTACTTCCAGGCAGCCTCGAGCGCACCGCGGCCGCCACGGGACCCGACGAGGAAGGCCGTCGTGATGGTGGTCAGCTCGACCGCGACCCACATCAGGCCGAGGTTGTCGGCGACGACGGCGAGGCTCATCGCGGAGAGGAACAGGCACAGCAGGCTGGCGAACGAGCCGATGTTGCGGTTCCGGTGGGTCCGGTGCGGGATCCCGCCCCACAGGGCGACCACGGCCACGGCTCCGATGACCGTGAGCATCCAGGCGCTCAGGGCGTCCACCCGGACCAGGCCCCCCGCGGTGACCAGCGGCCCGCCGCTGCCCACGGACACGACCAACGCCACGCCCACGCCCAGCAGGACGCCGGCCGCGCTGACCGGCAGCCAGAGCGTCCAGGCGCGGCTGCGCAGCACGATGCTGACCGCTGCCAGCAGCAACGGCAGGACCAGGGGAACCCAGATCAGGATGGCCATCAGTCCCGCAACTCCCTCAGCTCGGAGATGTCGATGTGGCCCTGTTCCGCCTGCATCCGCACCACCAGCACCCCGAGGATCAGGACGACGAGCAGCACGTCGAGCGTCGCCCCGAGCTCGACCACCAGCGGCAGCCCGCCGAAGGCGAGGAAGGAGATGGTTGCGATCCCGTTGTCGAGCATCAGGAAGCCGACCAGCTGGGTGATCGCAGAGCCGCGAACCAGCAGTTGCCAGAAGCCGAGCAGCACCAGCGAGAAGCCGACCGGGACGGCCTGCGAGGCCGGGTCGGTGCGGTTGCCGAGGATCGGCCCGCTTACCGCGTAGGCGAGCAGGGTGAGCCCGGCCGCCCCGATCAGTTCGACCGCCGCGTTCACCCGGGACGAGCGCTCACGGGTCACCCCGATCAACCGGGCGGACCGGAAGATCGCCCACGGCATGATCACCGCCTTCACCACCAGCACCAGGCCGGCGACGATCCACGCCGACTCCTCGCCGGCGTACAGGCCGACGACCAGGACGAGCCCGGCGAGAGCGATGCCCTGCGGCACGAGCAACCCGATCGCCCGGACG
Organism: Propionibacteriaceae bacterium; assembly: GCA_020438595.1. The sequence continues at coordinate 1,928 of JAGQUI010000127.1, forward strand.
ATCGAGCGGCCCCAGACCTGGAGGACGGCCGTGAGCAGCAGCAATCCGGTCGTCGTCGCGAGCAGTTGTTGGTAGGTCTGGATCGACATCAGCGGCCTCCTTTCAGAACACCAGGTAGGAGGCGCTCACCGACAGGAACGCCAGCACGAAGGAACCTGCCAACAACTCGGGCACGCGGAAGAGCCGGAGTTTCGCGATGAACACCTCGGCGGCGGCGAGGGCCGCACCGAGAACGAGCACCTTCACGGTGACCGCCGCGACTCCGATGAGCAGGGTGAGCGGCGCCGCGTCCTGCCCGATCCCCAGGGGCAGGGAGAGGTTGGCGACCAGGCCGAGGAGCGCGGTGAGGCGCAGCCAGGAGCCGAGCTCGAGCCAGCCGAGGTCGCGCCCGCCGCTCTCCAGGATCATCGCCTCGTGGATCATCGTCAGCTCCAGGTGCGTGGACGGGTTGTCGACCGGGAGCCGCCCAGTCTCTGCGATCACCACGACGACGAGGGCGAAGATCGCGAGCAGGCTCACCGGGTTCAGCAGGGACGCCGGGTCGGCGCGACGCGCCTGCACGATCGCGGACAGCGCGGAGGTGCCGGCCGGGACGCTCAGCGCGTAGATGCTGAGCAGCACGGTCGGCTCGACGAGGGCTGCGATCACCATGTGCCGGCTGGAGCCCATGCCACCGAAGGCCGTGCCCGACTCCAGGCCCAGGAGGGCGAGCGCCACCGTCCCGACCAGGAGGACGGAGACGACGACGAACAGGTCACCGGGCACGCTCGCCAGCGCCAGCGTGCTGGCCAGCGGGATCAGCGCGCACAGCACGAGGCTCGAGGCCATCAGCAGGATCGGGGCGACGGTGAGCACCGGGGTGGATCCCGGTGCGCGCGTGGGTTCCTTCGCCATCAGCTTGCGCACGTCGCGCCACGGCTGCCAGACACCGCCGCCGGACCGGCCCTCCAGCCGGGCGCGGGTGGTGCGCATCACGCCGATCAGCACGGGCGTCACCGCGACGGCGAGCGCCAGCTGGACCAGGACCACCACGACGGAACCGAGCATCACAGCGCCACCAGCACCAGCACGAGGACGAATGCGACGAACGAGAAGCCGATGTAGCGGTGGATGCTGCCGTTCTGGACGGTGCGGGCGAGGTCGCCCACGCGGCCGGCCCAGCGGGTGGCCGGCACGTAGAGGCGGTCCTCGATCACGTCGCCGGTCTCCTGGGTGAAGGCCGTCTGTTCGACCAGCAGCGGCGCGTCCTCGTGGTGGACCACGTCGACCAGCTGGCTGGCCTGCAGGGAGGAGCGGAACACCCGGACCAGCGGCTCCGAGTAACTGGTCGCGTTGTACTCCATGCGCGGGCTGGTCCGTTCCCCACCGCACCCCCACGCCAGCTCGACGTCCCGGCGCGGATGGCGGCGGGCGAGGACGCCGTTCAGCGCCACCAACGGAACCAGGATCGCGAGGGTGAGCAGGGTCAGCGCAACGGGGTTGAGGACGACGTCCACGGCGTCGAGCAGCAGGCCTGCGCCACCGGTCGTGGACACTCCCCCTGCCGAGACCGCCCCGGCGAGCGCCTGCGACAACGGGCCGGGCACCAGCCCGAGCCCGACGACGAGCACGGCCCCGAGCACCAGGGCGGCACGCATCGCCGGCCCGGCCTCGTGGGCCCCGGCCGCGGCCGGGGTGCGGGGACGGGCGAGGAAGCCGATGCCGTAGGCCTTGACGAAGGTGAGCAGCCCGAGGCCGACGGTGAGGGCGACGACACCCATCGTGATCGGGATGACGATGGCCAGCACGCGGTCGGCGCGCGCGTCCACGTGGATCAGCGACTGCAGCAGCGCCCACTCCGCAACGAAGCCCGAGGTCACCGGCAGCGCTGCGGCACCGAGCGCGCCGACGCCGAACGAGATCGACGTCCAGGGCATTCGCGCCGCGAGCCCACCGAGCAGGTCGAGGTCGCGCTCACCGGTGGCGTGCAGCACCGAGCCGGCGCCGAGGAACAGCACGGACTTGAACGCGGCGTGGCTGACGGCCAGCAGGAGTGCCGCCACCAGCGCGACGTCGGCGACGGCGAACTGGCCGGAGTCCCGCAGCAGCAGCCCGACGCCGATCGCGGTGGTGATCAGGCCGACGTTCTCGGTCGTGGAGTAGGCGAGCAGCTTCTTCAGGTCGGCCTGGACGGAGGCATGCAGGATGCCGTAGAGCGCCGAACCGGCCCCGAGCGCGACCAGGACGATTGCCCACCACCGCGGCCCGTCGGGCAGCAGCCGGAGCGTGAGCAGGAGGATGCCGTAGACACCCATCTTCACCATCGCGGCGCTCATCGCCGCGGACATGTGGCTGGGCGCCTCGGGGTGCGCACGGGGCAGCCACACGTGCACCGGCAGGAGGCCAGCCTTGGTCGCGAAACCGGCGAAGAGCAGGACGAAGGCGACGGTCGCCGCCGGAGCGGCGACGTCCCCGCCGGCCATCGTCGCCCAGGAGGTGCCCCCCGTGACCGCGGCGAGGACGCCGAATCCGGCGAGGAGGAACAGGAAGCTCAGGTGCGTCATCACCGCGTACCAGATCGTCGCGCGGCGCACCTGCGCCCGGCTCGCGTGGTCGGCCAGCAGCAGCACCGTCGAGCCGCCCGCCATCAGCTCCCAGGCCAGCAGGAAGGTGACCGCGTCGGCGGCGGCCGGCACCAGCTGCATGCCGACCGCGAAGACGGCGAACGCCGTCCAGCCGGTGCGGGACGCGGCCGGGCCGTGGGCGTAGCCGATGCCGAACAGGGCGGCGAGGGCGACGACGACGCCCGCGAGCGCCATGAACAGCCCGCCGAGTTCGTCGGGGGCGAGCAGCAGCGGCTCGAGCGGCGCCGCCAGCGGGAGTGCGACGGGGATCTGCAGGCCGGCACCGACAGCGCCGAGCAGCGCCGCCGTCCCGGTGACCGCTGCGGCGACTCCGGCAGCGAAGACCAACGCCCCGGCCAGGAGGTTCCGAAGCCGCGCCGGCACGGCGACTGCCGCGGCGACGGCGAGCGCCCCGAGCACGAGCTGGGCGAGCAGGCCGGCGTCGACGAGGTCCAGCGTGGACGCAGCGGGTGTCACCGGCCGGTCACCTCGCGCAGCGCGGCGATGATCGCCTCCGGTGCCGGCGGGCAGCCGGGCACGTGGACGTCGACGTCCACGAAGTCGTCCACCGAACCGGCGACCGCGTACGAGCCGGCGAACAGCCCGCACCCCCGCGTGCAGTCCCCGATGGACACGATCACGCGGGGACCGGGGGTGGCGTCGACCGTGTTGACCAGGGGCTCGGCCATGTTCTGGGTGACCACCCCGGTGACGGCGACCACGTCGGCGTGCCGGGGGGACGCGACCAGCCGGGCGCCGATCCGCTCGGCGTCGTAGACCGGGCCGAAGGCCGCACCGATCTCGACCTCGCAGCCGTTGCAGGAGCCGGCGTCGACATGGCGCACCTGCACGCTGCCACGCAGGGCGCGGGGCGGCTCGAACCCTTCGCGGACCTGGAGGCCGTGGTCGGTCGTCGAGTCGAGCGGCTCGGCCACCCGTCCGGTGCGGGCGATCAGCTTCAACAGGCGGCTGGTGCTCACGCGACGCCTTCGGCGTCCGCGCTGACCTCTTCGTCGAGGTCGGCCTGCAACTGGGCCTGGTCGGCGAGCAGCAGGCCGAGGGTGGTGCGGGCCGCTGCCAGCAGTTCCCTGATCGAGGGGATCATCAGCGCGTACAGCACCTCGCCCCCGACGCGACGCTGGCGGACGATGCCGGCGCGACGGAGGATTCCGAGCTGCATCGAGAGCGTGCTGGGTTCGACCTCGATGATGGCGAGCAGTTCGTGGACCGCGTGCTCCCGTTCGCAGAGCAGCTCAAGGACGCGGATCCGGATCGGGTGGCCGATGTTGCGGAAGAGCGTCGCCTTGGCTTCGTGCAGCGGGACGGGCACCCAGACTCCTTGACTTCATGATTTTGAGAAATAGCGTACACCCTGCCGTGGCGACCGCACGCCCTACCCGGGCCGGCTCACCTCACGAGGTGCGTCTCGCGCGCCCGCAGCCACGGGACGGCGGCCAGCAGCGTGATCGCCCCGGTCATGCCGAAGGCCAGCCCGTAGCTGCCGTGGTCCACGAGCAGCCCGGCGGCGATCGGGCCGAGGATCGCCCCGAGGTCCTGCGACATCTGGAACGCGGCGAGCGCCGGGCCGCCGTTGCGCTGGCGACCCACGACGTCCGCCACCGCTGCCTGCTGGGCCGGGTTCAGCGCGCCGGCGCCGATCCCGGCGACCACCGACACGACCACCAGAACCGGGAGGGTCTGGGCCAGCCCCGTCGCCGCGGTGGCCAAGCCGGAGACCACCAGCCCACCCACGATGAACTGCTTGCGGCCCATGCGGTCGGACCGGCGTCCGGCGACGGTCAGGCCCACCGCGTTCCCCACGGCGAACACCGCGAGTGCCACCCCGGCCGCCCAGGGCTGCGCCGCGATCACCGCAACGGCGAACAGCGGCACGATCGCGTTGCGCACGCCGAAGTTGGCCCAGCCGTTGGCGAAGCCGGAAGCGAACGTCGCCCGGTAGGCGCTGTCACCCCATGCCTCACGCACCGTCAGCGCCGGCAGTTCCGGGGTGCCCGGAGCCGGACGCAGGGACGTGTGGCGCAGGAACACCGCAACGACGCCCGCGGCGACCAGCAGCGTGACCGCGTAGACCAGGAACGGCACCCGCAGGCCGACGCTGCCGAGCAGGCCACCGAACACCGGGCCACCGATCCCGCCGAGCAGGAACGCGCTCGCGTAGGCGGCCGTGACCCGGGCGCGGATCGCCGCCGGCGCCAGCCGGACCAGGAGGGCCACCGCGGAGACGGTGAACATCGTCGACCCGATCCCGCCCAGGCCCCGGAACAGCAGCAGGTGCCAGTAGTCCTGGGCGAAGGCGGTGGCCCCCGTCGACATCGCGACGACCACCAGGCCCGTCAGGTAGACCGGCCGCTCCCCCAGTCGCGCGATCAGGCGCCCGCCCGCGGGGGCGAACACCAGGCGGAAGAACGCGAACGCACTGACCACCACGCTGGACGCGAACGCCCCGACCCCGAAGCTCTGCGCGAACGTCGGCAGCACCGGGGTGATCAGCCCGTAGCCCACGGCGATCACGAACGCCGCGGCGATCAGCACCCAGATCTCACGGGGAATCCGGGGCTGCGCGTCCGGCGGCGCAGCAACGGTCTCCTCGGGCACGGTCAACCAGTATGCAGCCCGATCGGGAACCCGGAGGCAGAGGGACTGGCCGAGATCGAGGACGGACCCGCGCGTCGCCGGCCAGGTCCTGCGCGACTTCGGGCGCGGCAGCGGACACCCGGCCCGGCTCAACCTCGGTGACGCCTACAGCTACGCGCTGGCCGCCACCACCGGTGAGCCACTCCTCTTCGTCGGTGACGACTTCGGCCACACCGACCTCACCCCGGCCCGGTAGCCTCCCGTCGCCGCACCGCGGGGTGCGAAGATACCGCCCATGAGTCGAACGACGATCCGTGACTTCCACGACGACGACCTCGACGGCATCGTCCGCCTGTATGAGGACGCCGCGCACGGCAGCTCCCGTCCGGTGTACGCGCTGTCGGAGGTGATCGCGTCCTGCCAGGAGGACCACGCCGTGGTCGCCATCAAGGACG
>JAGQUI010000128.1:0-2396 GCA_020438595.1 Propionibacteriaceae bacterium
GCTCGCCTCGCTGCCGACGATGGTGATCTTCCTCATCCTGCAGCGCACCTTCGCCGAGGGCATTACAGGAGCGATCAAGTGAGCTTTGACGTGAGACGGATCGCCGATCCGACGTTCTTCGCCGAGCACCGGCTGCCGGCGCACTCGGACCACCGCTGGTTCGCGGACGCCGCGGAGGCGTCCGCGGGCACCAGCAGTTTCGAGCAGTGCCTCAGCGGCACCTGGAAGTTCCACCACGCCGAGAACCCGGACGGGACCGTTCCCGGCTTCGAGGCGCCCGGCTTCGACCACTCGGGCTGGGCCGAGGTCGAGGTGCCGGGGCACATCCAGTTGCAGGGCTACGGCGTGCCGCAGTACACCAACGTGCAGTACCCGTGGGACGGCCACGAGCCGGTCGTGCCGGGTGAGGTGCCGCAGCGGTTCAACCCCGTGGCCAGCTACGTGACCCGGTTCACGCCCGACCCGCTCGGACCGGGGGAGCGGCTGAGCGTGTCGTTCCACGGCGCGGAGAGCGCGGTCGCGGTGTGGCTGAACGGGACGTACCTCGGCTACGGCGCGGACTCGTTCACCCCGTCCGAGTTCGACCTGACTGAGGCGCTGACCGATGGGGAGAACCTGTTGGCCGCGCAGGTGTTCCGGTTCACGTCGGGGTCGTGGATCGAGGACCAGGACTTCTACCGGTTCTCTGGCCTGTTCCGCGACGTGATGCTGTACCGGCGTCCTGCCGTCCACGCCGAGGACGTGGAGGTGACCTCCGAGGTGGCCGACGACCTGGCCGGCGCCGTGGTGTCGGTGCGGGTCGCGCTCACCGGGCGCGGCAGCGTCCGGGCGCGGCTGGACGGAGTGGGCGACCTGGCCGGGGACGACGTGCTCAGCGTCCGGATCGGGAGCCCGCGGCTGTGGAGCGCGGAGGACCCGTTCCTGTACGAGCTGGTGGTCGAGGTGCTCGACGAGGCCGGCGCGGTCACCGAGGTGGTGCCGCTGCGAGTGGGGGTGCGGCGGTTCGGCATCGAGGACGGCGTGCTGAAGCTGAACGGCCGGCGGATCGTGTTCAACGGCGTCAACCGGCACGAGTTCGGGCTGAACGGACGGGTGATGACCCGCGCGCAGACCGAGGCCGACATCCGGCTGATGAAGGCCGCCAACATCAACGCCGTGCGCACCAGCCACTATCCGAACAACTCCTTCCTCTACGAGCTGTGCGACGCGTACGGGCTCTACGTCATCGACGAGATGAACCTGGAGTCGCACGGGCTGTGGGACCGGATCCGGCGCGACGAGGCGGGCGTCGAGGAGGCCGTGCCGGGCGACAAGCCGGAGTGGCGGGACGTGCTGCTGGACCGGGCGGCGAACCTGGTGGAGCGGGACAAGAACCACGCCTGCGTGGTGATGTGGTCGTGCGGCAACGAGTCGTTCGGCGGCACGAACATCCTCGCCGTCGCGGACTGGTTCCGGGCGCGGGACTCCCGTCCGGTGCACTACGAGGGCGTGTCCTGGGATCCGCGCCACCCCGAGACGACCGACGTGGTGAGCCAGATGTACACCCCGGCGGCAGAGGTCGAGGCGTACCTGGCGACGCACCGGGACAAGCCCTTCATCCTGTGCGAGTACGCGCACTCGATGGGCAACTCGTTCGGCGCCGTGGACAGGTATGTGGACCTCGCCCACCGCGAGCCGCTGTTCCAGGGCGGGTTCATCTGGGACTTCGCCGACCAGGCGGTGCCGCTGAGCGACCGGTACGGCCGGGACTACTTCGGCTACGGCGGCGACTGCGGCGAGAGGCCGCACGACGGCGACTTCAGCGCCAACGGCATCCTGTACGCCGACCACACCCCGAAGCCGATCCTGGCCGAGGTGGCCTACCTGTACCAGCCGTTCCGGATCGGGATCACGGCCGGGGCCGTCGAGGTGGAGAACCGGTTCCTGGTCACCGGCTCAGCCGGCTACGACGCCGTGGTGACGCTGGCCAGCGAGGGTGAGGTGCTGGCCGAGGCCGGGCTCGCCACCGACGTGCCACCCGGCGAGGTGCGCACCTATCCGCTGCCGGTGACGGTGCCGGATGCGCCCGGGGAGTACGCGGTGGACGTGGCCTTCCGGCTGCGCGAGGCGACGCCGTGGGCTGCGGCCGGGCACCTGGTGGCGTCCGAACAGGCCGTGTTCGGCGGGTCCCGACCGGCCCGGCCGGCCGTGGCGGCGGCTCCCGAACTGGTGAACGGCATCCACAACGTCGGCGTGCACGGCCCGGACTTCGAGGTGCTGTTCTCCAGGCTGTACGGCGGGCCGGTCTCGTACCGCCACGGCGGTCGGGAACTGCTCCAGGGCGTCCCGGTGCCGAACTTCTGGCACGCACCCACCTCGAACGAGCGCGGCTGGGGCGCCCCGTTCGAGGACGCCCA
>JAGQUI010000128.1:2495-7552 GCA_020438595.1 Propionibacteriaceae bacterium
GGGCGTCCCGGTGCCGAACTTCTGGCACGCACCCACCTCGAACGAGCGCGGCTGGGGCGCCCCGTTCGAGGACGCCCAGTGGCTGCCGGCCAGCCGGTACGCGAAGGCCCGTCCCGACGGCCCCGCGGTCGCGGTGCGCGGCGGTGCGGTCGAGGTGCGCTACACCTACGACCTGCCCACCGTCCCGGCGAGCGAGTGCGACGTCACCTACCGGGTGGCCGGCGACGGGCACATCGACGTGACGGTGGCGCTGCGCCCGGGCGACGGGCTGGGCGACCCGCCCGAGTTCGGCATGCTGTTCACCGCCGACGCCGACCTGCACCGGCTGCGCTGGTACGGCGAGGGCCCGCACGAGAGCGCCGTCGACCGGCGCCGCAGTGCCCGGGTCGGCGTGTGGAGCGGTGAGGTGGCCGACCAGCTCACGCCGTACGTGCGCCCGCAGGAGGCCGGCGGGCACACCGGCGTCCGCTGGGCCGAGGTGTGCGACGACTCCGGCGCGGGCCTGCGGTTCGACAGTCCGGACGGCATGGAGTTCTCGGCGCTGCCGTGGACGCCGTTCGAGATCGAGAACGCGCTGCACCCGCACGAGCTGCCGCCGATCCACCGCACGGTGCTGCGTCCGGTGTGGAAGCGCCGCGGCGTCGGCGGCGACGACGCCTGGGGCGCCCGCACCCACCCGGAGTACCTGCTGCCCACCGGCGAGCTGGAGTTCCGGTTCGGCTTCCGGGGCGTCGGCTAGCCGTACTGCCGGCCCGGCTCAGGCCAGGCAACTCTCGGGCAACGCGAACCACCTGAGGTGGTCGAAGTCGTCCGAGAGCCGGCCCGGCGTGGTCGGCGCGGGTGCCGCCGCGGCGAGGATCTCCCTCGCCTCGGCCAGGTAGCCGGCCAGCGCCCCGACCGGCGCGGTGGTGTCGTGGCGCGGGTAGCTCATCCGTCCCTCGGCGTCGTAGTGCACGTCGGCGAGCCGCAGCGGCGGCTCCACCGGGCCCCGCCGGTGGTGCCACAGGCCGGCCACCGGGTCGAACCGGTAGTCCCGGAGCAGCTTCCAGCCGTCCCTGGCCACCAGCCGCACGGCCTCGATGATGTAGTCGGTCACCTCGGGAGCCACGAAGTAGTTGAAGTTCACCCGCACCCAGCCGGGCTTGATGCCCTCGTTGCCCGAGGCGATCAGCCGCTCGAACGCGTGCGAGGTGTCCAGGTCGATCCCGAGCAGGCGGTGACCGTAGGGCCCGGCGCAGGAGCACCCGCCGCGGGTCTGGATGCCGAACAGGTCGTTGAGCAGCGCCACCACGAAGTTGTGGTGCAGGTACTGCCCGGACGGGTCGCGCACGACGAACGACACGATCGAGAGCCGTTCGGCGGTCAGGTTGCCCAGGATCTCCAGGCCCGGCTCGTCCCGCCACGCGGTCACCGCGCGATCGAGCAGGGCGTCCTCGTGGGTCTTGATCACGTCGGCGCCCACGGCGTCCTTGAGTTGGAAGACCAGACCGGCACGGATCGATTCGATGATGGCGGGGGTGCCGCCCTCCTCCCGGTGCGTGGGGTCGGGCAGGTACTGGTGTTCGGACGGGTTGACGTACATCACCGTGCCGCCACCCGGCATGTCCGGCACCCGGTTGCTGAGCAGTTCGCGCCGTGCGACCAGCAGCCCCGGGGTCCCCGGACCGCCGATGAACTTGTGCGGGCTGATGAACACCGCGTCCAGGTAGGAGTCCGGACGGCCCTCGGTGGCCCGGACGTCGATCGGGACGTACGGGGCGCACGCGGCGAAGTCCCAGAAGCTCAACGCGCCGTGGGCGTGCAGGAGCGATGCGATCCCCCGGATGTCGGACCTGATCCCGGTGACGTTCGATGCGGCGGAGAACGACCCGATCTTGAGCGGGCGGTCGCTGAACCGGTCGAGGGCGGACGCCAGCGCGGCCTGGTCGATGTGGCCGTCGGCGTCCTCGGGAATGGTGACCACGTCGGCCACCGACTCCCGCCACGGCAACTCGTTGGAGTGGTGCTCGAACGGCCCGATGAACACCACCGGGCGCTCGTCGGCGGGGATCTGCGCGGAGAAGTGGTAGCGATCCTCCAGCGCCGAGGGGATCCTCAGGCCGAGGATTCCCACCATCTTGGCGATCGCGGCCGTCGAGCCCGAACCGGTGAAGATCACCGCCGTGTCCTCGTCGCCGCCGACGGAGGCGGCGATGATCCGGCGCGCGTCCTCACGCAGACGGGTCGTCTGCAGGCCGGTGCCCGAGGCCTCGGTGTGGGTGTTGGCGTAGCGGGGGAGGACCTCGTCCCGGATGAAGTCCTCGAGGAAGGTGAGGCTGCGACCCGATGCGGTGTAGTCGGCGTAGGTCACCCGTCGCGGTCCGTAGGGCCCGGGCATCACCTGGTCATCGCCCACCACCGAGTCGCGGATGCGCTCGAGCAAGGCCGCCGAAGGGTCAAGAGTGCTCATGGGCACCACCCTAGGCAGTCGGCGTAGGAGCGGCCGAATCCGGGTCGCGCGGGAACGGGAGGTGGCCGCCCGTCGGCTCCGCGAACGGAGTGGGCGCCGCTCGCCGAGAGCCAGTCCTGACCCCCCGCATGGCGCGCTCCCGGTGCGGGCACGACAATGGGACGGGTGACCTCCCGGGACGATCCGAACCTGCTCGATCGGCTCAGCATCAGCGCGCTGCCGGCTGACGCCGCGCTGAGGCCCGGCGTTCGCGATGCCACCGCCGTGCTCGTCCTGCGGGTGCTCCGCCGGAGTTTCGTGGTCGTGCTCGCTCTCGGCCTGATCGCCGCGGGGCGGCGCATCCCGGCCGGAGTCGGCGCTCTCGAGTCCCCTGGAGTGGTGGAACGCGCTGCGCACTCCACTGGCCGGGCTCGCGCTGGCGCTGATCCTGCGGGCCGCCGTCGGTGTGGCGGCGCTGCTGCTGGCGCTGGCGCGCGTCCCGAAGGTCGGCGGCGGCCGGAGCGGTCAGCGGCTGCGTGCCGCGCTGCACGCGTGGTCGGATCGGCTCCATGTCGCCAGAGCCTTCCGGTCGCTGCGCTGGACGTGGGCCGTCAGGGCGGTCGCGATGGGCCGGCTCGGACGTCGTGGCCGTCGGCTCGCCCTCGCCGAACCCGTGCTGCAGGCCGCCGGAGTCGTGCTGATGGTCGTCTGGTTCGGCCTGCTCTACGCCAACGTCACCGCGGCGGGCTAGGCGTGTCGAATCGGGGCCGCCCCGTTCGTCGGACGGATGGAGGCCGTCATCGGGACTGGCCAATGGCAAGGGGAGGACGAGGATGCAGGTTCTGGTTTCGGTGATCGCCGACTCGACCGAGCTGGCGGACGCCGACGAGATGGCCGCCATCGACGCGTTCAACGAACGATTGCAGGCGGAGGGGCACTGGGTGTTCGCGGGCGGTCTCGCCGGGCCCGACCGGGCCACCACCATCGACAACCGTGCCCACGCAGGCATCGTCACCGACGGCCCCTTCACCGAGTCGAAGGAGTTCGTCGCCGGCTTCTGGATCATCGAGGCCACGGACCTCGACCAGGCGCTCGCGCTCGCGACGGAGGGGTCGAAGGCCTGCAACCGCAAGGTGGAGGTGCGCCCCTTCCTGTAGGTGAACCGGACCAGGGACGGTTCTCGCGAACCGGAACGGGGACACACCCCGCGAACCGGATTGGGGACGGATCTTGCGAGCGGGATCGGGGACGGTTCCTTTCCGGTTCACCTGTTGTTCCTTGTCGGAGGCTTGAACCGGAAAGGAACCGTCCCCGTGAACCGGAACGGGGACGGACCCTGGGAACCGGAAAGGAACCGTCCCCTTCCCGTTCCGGGGATGGGGTGGCAGGATCGGCCGATGCGAGCCGACAGCCATGACCTGATCCGCGTGCACGGCGCCAGGGAGAACAACCTGAAGGATGTCAGCGTCGAACTGCCGAAGCGGCGCCTGACGGTGTTCACCGGCGTCTCGGGCTCGGGCAAGAGCTCGTTGGTGTTCGCCACCATCGCCGCCGAGTCGCAGCGGCTGATCAACGAGACCTATCCGGCCTTCGTGCAGGGGTTCATGGTCTCGCTGCCGCGTCCGGACGTGGACGTGATGGACGGACTCACCACCGCTATCGTCGTCGACCAGGAGCGGATGGGCGGCAATCCGCGCTCCACCGTGGGCACCGCCACCGACGCCAACGCGATGCTGCGCATCCTGTTCAGCCGGCTCGGGAAGCCCCACGTCGGCCCGCCCCAGGCCTACGCCTTCAACGTCCCCACCGTGCGCGGCGGGGGAGCCATCACCGTCGAGCGCGGCAACCGGATGGCCGAGAAGAAGTCGTTCGTGGCCCTGGGCGGCATGTGCCCGCGCTGCGAGGGCATGGGCCAGGTCAGCGACTTCGACCTCACCGCGCTCTACGACGAGGCGTTGTCCCTCAACGAGGGCGCGATCCTGATTCCCGGCTACAGCATGGACGGCTGGTACGGCCGGATCTACCGGGCCAGCGGCTTCTTCGACCCGGACAAGCCGATCGCCGAGTACGGGAAGCGGGAACTTCACGACCTGCTGCACAAGGAGCCCACCCGGATCAAGGTCGAGGGGATCAACGTCACGTTCGAAGGCCTGATCCCGAAGATCCAGAAGTCCATGCTGAGCAAGGACGTGGAATCCCTGCAGCCCCACGTCCGGGCGTTCGTCCAGCGCGCGATCACCTTCACGACCTGCCCCGACTGCGACGGAACCCGGCTCAGCGAGGCGGCCCGCGGCTCGAAGGTCGCAGGAATCAGCATCGCGGACGCCTGCGCGCTGCAGATCAGCGACCTCGCCGAGTGGGTGCGCGGCCTGGACGAACCGTCCGTCGCGCCCCTGCTGGCCAAACTCACCGACACCCTGGACGCGTTCACCGCGATCGGGCTCGGCTACCTGTCGCTGGACCGCCCCGCGGGCACGCTGTCCGGCGGCGAGGCCCAGCGCACGAAGATGATCCGCCACCTCGGCAGCGCGCTCACCGACGTCACCTACGTCTTCGACGAGCCCACCGCGGGCCTGCACCCGCACGACGTCCAGCGGACCAACGACCTGCTCCGGCAACTGCGCGACAA
>JAGQUI010000129.1 GCA_020438595.1 Propionibacteriaceae bacterium
TCTTCGCCGCCACGGACGAGCAGCGCTTCGACACCCCGGACGCCCAGCTGCTGCAGCGGTTCGCCACCCACGCCGCGATCGCCATCGCGAACTCGCGGCTGCACCAGGAGTCGTCCGAGCGGGCCAAGGCCGCCGCGGTGGCCTCCGAGCGCGAGCGGGCGATGCTGGAGGTGCACGACAGCATCGGCCGGGGCCTGGCCAACGTCACCCTGCGGATCGCGGACGCCCACGCCGCCGTCAGCCGCGGCGACGACCCGCTGCCCGCCCTCACCCAGGCCCAGCAAGCCGCCCAGGAGACGATGAACGAGGGCCGCCGCGCGGTGTGGGGGCTTGGGCCGGCCGGAATGGCCGGACGCCCGCTGGCCGACAGCATCGGACTGGAGCTGGAGTGGGTGCAGGCCACGTCCGACCTCGCCCCGACCTTCCGCGTGTTCGGAGACCCCCAGCCGCTGTCGAAGAACGTCGAGATGCAGGTGCTGCGGATCATCCAGGAGTCGCTCACCAACGTGGTGCAGCATGCCCGGGCGTCGATGGTGCGGGTGGGGCTCGTCTACGGCTCGGAGGGCATCGCGGTGATCGTCGAGGACGACGGCTGCGGTTTCGATCCCGAGACGGCCGGCCAGAAGGGCGTGGGCCTGTCGGGTCTGGTGGCTCGGGCCGCCCAGGTCGGCGGCAAGGTGCGGATCGACTCCACGTCCGGCTGGGGCACCCGGATCCGGGCCGACCTGCCGTTCCAGCCCGCCCTGAACGGCAACGCGGACGGTCCCCGGCTGCGCGTGGTCGTGGTGCACCCGCTGCCGGCGATGCGCACCGGCCTCGTCCGGCTGCTCGACGCGGCCGAGCCCGGCGTCCAGGTGGTCGCCGAGGTGGCCGAGGTCGCTCCGGCCGTGGAGGCCGTCCGGCTGCTGCGTCCGCACGTGGTCCTGGCCGGCACCCGCGTCCCCGGCGCGACCGGGACGGAGCTGGTCTCGGGGCTGCGGGCCGCCGCGCCCTCCGTCGGCGTGGTCGGTGTGATCGATCCGGGCACGCCCGAGGCGGAGCTGCGCGACTGGGCGTCCGCCGGCGTCCGCGGCTTCGTCCAGGCCGACGTGGACGCGACGACGCTGGGTCGCGTGGTGGTCGGCGTCGCCCGCGGTGACGTGCTGGTGTTCGGCGAGGTGCTCGCGCAGCTCGGCGGCATGCCCGCGGTGGACGGAGAACGGCTCACCGGGCGCGAACTCGAGGTGCGCCGGCTGCTCGAACAGGGGCTGGCCGACAAGCAGATCGCCACCCGCCTGGGCATCTCGGCCAAGACCGTCGAGAAGCACGTCAGCGCAATTCTGCGTAAGGGCGGCGTCCGCTCCCGCACCGAACTGCTCGCCCGCACCTGACGTCCCCCATGTCGATCCCCCAGACGGGCTGGGGGGAAGACCCCATTGGTCGCGCCCGGGCCGCGACCTAGCGTGACTCTCGAACTCACCGTCGAGAGGAGAAATGGTGGCCGTCCAGCCTCTGTCCGAAATCCTCAAGCCGGCCTTCGAGCAGCGCTACGGAGTACCGGCCATCAACATCGTCAACGACCTGACCATGGAGAACGTCCTGGCCGGGGCTGTCGAGGCGAAGTCCCCGGTGATCCTGCAGACGTCGGTGAAGACGGTCCGGTCGATCGGGGTGGACGTGCTCTACGCGATGTGGACCTCGATGACGGCCGGGATCGAGGTCCCCTGCGCCCTGCACCTCGACCACTGCCCGGACCGCCAGGTGATCAGCGACTGCCTGGCCGCCGGCTGGAACTCCGTCCTGTTCGACGCGTCCCAGCTGCCGGTGGAGGAGAACCAGCGCCAGACCGTCGAAGTGGTCGCCGAGGCCCGCCGCCACGGCGCGGACGTCGAGGGCGAGATCGAGTCGATCACGGGCCAGGAGGACGGCGTCGGCTCCGACGAGGAGTCGAAGCGGCAGACCCTGGAGGTCTCGCTACGCTTCCTCGAGGCGACCGGCGTTGACGTCTTCGCCCCCGCCATCGGCAACGCCCACGGCACCTACAAGCGGGCCCCCGTGCTGGACTTCCAGCGGGTCTCCGACATCGTCGCCGCGCACCCGGTGCCGATCGCCCTGCACGGCGGCAGCGGGCTGAGTGACGAGCAGTTCGCCGACTGCATCGCCCGGGGCTGCGCGAAGGTGAACATCTCGACCGCCCTGAAGGAGACCTTCATGCAGTCGAGCCTCGCCTTCCTCAAGGACGCCGAGGCGAGGAACAAGTGGGATCCGCCCTCGCTGTTCACCGCGGTCGGGGAGTCGGTCCGCGACATGACGAAGCACTTCGCGGGCATCTTCGGCAGCGCGGGGAAGGCCTGACATGCCCACCCTGATCTTCGACTGCGACGGCGTGCTCGCCGACACCGAGAAGGACGGCCACCTGCCCGCCTTCAACGCCACCTTCGCCGAATTCGGCCTGCCGATCCGCTGGGACGAGGCGACCTACGCGCAGAAGGTGAAGATCGGCGGCGGCAAGGAGCGGATCGCGTCCGACCTCGAGGACGCGGAGAGTTCGGGCGAGTTGGTCAAGCAGATGCACGCCCGCAAGACCCAGCACTTCACCCAGCGGGTGGCGGAAGGCCTGCTCCCTGGCCGTCCGGGCATCCACCGGCTGATCGCGGACGTGCTGGGCCGGGGCTGGACGGTGGCGGTGGCCTCCACGTCCGCGGAACCCTCGGTGCGGGCCGTGCTCGAACATGCCGTGGGTCCCGAGCTCGCCGCGCAGTGCCACGTCTACGCCGGCGACATCGTGCCGAGGAAGAAGCCGGCGCCCGACATCTACCAGAAGGTCCTGGACGACCTGCACCTCGATCCGGCCGACTGCCTGGTCGTGGAGGACTCCGACATCGGCGTCCGGGCGGCCACCGGCGCCGGCCTGACCACCGTCGTGACGGTGAGCACGTTCACCGTCGACGACGACTTCACCGGGGCGGCCCTCGTGCTGAGCCACCTCGGTGACCCCGACAACCCGACCACCGTGATCGCCACGCCGGCCGGCGTCCGTCCGGACGCGATGGTCACGGTGCCCGACCTCGAGCGCCTGCTCGCAACCAACCAGGAGGAGTCCAGATGAGCGGATCCATCACCGACGTCGAGTTCGTGATGCGCAACCTCGCCGAGAACATCGTCGCCAACGAGACCTATTTCGGAGAGCTGGACGCCGTGGTCGGCGACGGCGACTTCGGGTACTCGCTGGCGCGCGGCTTCGAGATCGTCCTCGAGCAGTGGGACGACTTCGATCGCAGCGATCCGGGCGTGTTCCTGACCAAGATCGCAGCAGCGACGTCGGCCCGGATCGGCGGCACGTCCGGCCCGATCTGGGGGACGGCGATGCTGCGGGCGGGCGTGCAGTTGAAGGAGCACCCGCAGATCGAGGGCGCGGACGTGGTGCGTGCGCTGCGGGCGTCCATCGAGGGCATCAAGACCCGCGGCCAGGCCGACGTCGGCGACAAGACGCTGCTCGACTCGCTGGTGCCGGCCGTGGACACCCTCGAGGCGGAGCTCGGCAGCGGCAAGGGCCCGAAGGAGGTCGTCGCCGCGATGGCCGCGAGCGCCGAGACGGCCGCGGAGAACACCAAGACGATGCAGGCCATGCGTGGCCGCGCGTCCTACACCGGCGAACGCAGCATCGGGTCGGTGGACGCCGGCGCGAAGGCGATCGCCGTCCTGCTGGCGTCCCTGGCCGACGCCTGGCCGTCCCACTGACCACACCATCACCACAACCGGCAACCCAAGGAAGGGAAACCATGAAGAAGTTCGTCAACGATCCGAAGCAGTTCGTGCCCGAGATGCTCAAGGGCATCGCGCTGGCCAACCCCGACACCATCAAGTACGTGCCGGAGTACAACCTGATCATGCGGGCCGACGCCCCGAACAACGACAAGGTCAGCATCGTGCAGGGCTCGGGCTCGGGTCATGAGCCGGCGCACGTGATGGTGGTCGGCCCCGGCATGCTGGACGCGGCCTGCCCCGGTGACGTGTTCGCCGCTCCCCCGAGCGACTACGTCTACCAGACCGCGAAGCTGGTCGCGTCCGACAAGGGCGTCCTGCTGCTGGTGAACAACTACACCGGCGACCGGATGGCGTTCGAGATGGCGCAGGAGCTGGCCGATGCCGAGGGCATCAAGGTCGACACCCTGTTCATCAACGACGACGTGGCCGTGCAGGACTCCACCTGGACGGTGGGCCGCCGCGGTGTGGCCGGCAACTTCTTCGTGATGAAGGCCGTCGGCGCGAAGTCCGAGCAGGGCGCGTCCCTGGAGGAGGTCAAGGCGATCGGCGAGAAGGTGAACTCGGTGACCCGCACGATGGGCATCGCGCTCACCGCGTGCACCCCGCCGGCCAAGGGCAGCCCGCTGTTCGAACTGGCCGAGGACGAGATGGAGGTCGGCGTGGGCATCCACGGCGAGCCCGGACGCCGCCGCGCGAAGCTGGTCAGCGCCGACGAGATCGTCGACGAGCTGCTCAACGCGGTCGTGAGCGACCTGCCGTACACCTCCGGCGACCGGGTCGCGCTGATGATCAACGGTCTCGGCGGTACCCCGATCAGCGAGCTCTACCTGCTCTACGGCATCGCCGCGCAGAAGCTGGCCGACCAGGGCATCACAGTCGCGAAGAGCTACGTCGGCGAGTACTGCACGAGCCTCGAGATGGCAGGCGCCTCGCTCACCCTGGTCAAGCTGGACGACGAGATCGAGGCCCTCCTCGACGCCCCTGCGTCCATCGTGAACCGCATCTTCTGATCCTCGCGGTTCGTACCTCCCCGGACCCCCGTCCACCCAGCCGGACCGAGTTGGGGACGGTTCCTTTCTCAGTCCATTCTCAGGTGGACCGAGTGAGGAACCGTCCCCCACTCGGTCCATCCCGCGAAGTGGACCGAGTAAGGAACCGTCCCCAACTCGGTCCGGGCTACGACTCCAGGCCCAGCGCCGTCGGCAGCACCGACAGCGGCAGCGAGCCGAGGTTCAGGGCGCGGGTGTGGAAGTCCTTCAGGCTGAACCCGGCTCCGGCGCGCGCCGCGGCGTCCGCGCGGTAGGTCTCCCAGAGCCGCTGCCCGATCTTGTAGGACGGCGCCTGCCCCGGCCATCCGAGGTAGCGGTTCAGCTCGAAGCGCAGGAACGCCTCGTCCATGTTCACGTTCGCCTTCAGGCAGTCCCACGCCTTCTCGGCGTTCCAGGTGCCGCCGCCCCAGCGTTCCGGAGCCGGCTTGCGCAGGTGCACGCCGATGTCGACCACCACGCGGGTGGCCCGCAGCCGCTGCCCGTCCACCAGGCCGAGCCGGTCACCGGGGTCGTCCATGAACCCGAACTCCTCCATCAGCCGCTCCGCGTACAGGGCCCAGCCCTCGCCGTGGCCCGAGCTCCAGCTGGCCAGGCGCCGCCACGAGTTCAGCTGGTCGCGGTTCAGCACGGCCTGCGCGACCTGCAGGTGGTGGCCGGGAACACCCTCGTGGTAGACGGTGGTCTTCTCCTGCCACGTGCTGAACTCGGTCACGCCGGCCGGCACTGCCCACCACATCCGTCCCGGACGGCTGAAGTCGTCGGACGGGCCGGTGTAGTAGATGCCACCGGTCTCCGTCGGGGCGATCCGGCACTCGATCGTGCGCATCTGCTCGGGGATGTCGAAGTGCACCCCGTCGAGGGCGTCGATCGCGGTGTCCGCGGTCTCCTGCATCCAGTGCTGCAGCGCGTCCTTGCCGTGCAGCACCCGGGACGGGTCGCTCTCCAGCTTCTCGATCGCATCGGCGATGGACGCGCCGGGCCCGGCGATCTCCGCCACGATGGCGTCCTGCTCGGCCGCCATCCGGGCCAGTTCCTCCAGGCCCCACTCGTAGGTCTCGTCCAGGTCGACGGCCGCGCCCACGAACACCCGCGACCACAGGCCGTACCGGTCGGGCCCGACCGCGTCCTCGGTGGGGGCCTCGGCGACCAGCTCGTCCTCGAGGAACGTGACCAGCTCGCCGTAGGACTCCGCGGCCTTGCGCCCGGCCATCGCGAGGTCGTTCGCGAGGCCGCCGGTGGCCGGCTCCCCGTCCGGGCGGGCCCCGGCGAGGAAGGTGACGAAGAACGACGAGGTCGGGTCGGCCAGCTCGGAGGCCTGCTTGATGCACTCCTCCACCTGCAGCTCTGCGGCCACCAGGCCGCGCTTCGCCGCCGCCCGCAACGACTCGATGTAGCCGTGCACGGCCCACGGCACCCGGCTCACCCGGGAGGCGATGTTGGCCCAGTCGTCGGTGGTGGCGGTCGGCATGATGTCGAGCACGTCGCGCAGGCCCTGCACCGGGGACGCGATCACGTTCAGGTCGGCCAGCAGCTCACCGGACTCCTCCAGTTCCAGGCCCAGCTGCAGGCGGTCGGTCATGGCGGCGAGCGTGACCCGGTCCACGTCGTCGACCGGCTCGGCCTTCGCGAGCTCGGCGAGCGTGGTCCGGTCGAGCGCGGCGCGCTCCGCGTGGCCGTCGGGGGAGAGGTCGGTCATCTGGTGGTCGTGGCCCGCGATGCCCATGCTGGTGGCGCCCAGCGGGTCGAGCTCGGCGACGCGGTCGGTGTAGGTCTCGGCGATGAGATCGATGGCGGTCGGCTGGCGTACAGTCACAACTCCGACACTAATCCTCAGCCCTCAGGAGCGCCATGACCCGGATCTGGGCCCATCGGGGAGCCCGTCGCGACGCGCCGGAGAACACGCTGCCGGCGTTCGAGCTGGCCGTGGAGCAGGGCGCGGACGGGATCGAGTTCGACGTCCAGCTCACCGCCGACGGCACGGTCGTCGTGATCCACGACGAGAGCGTCGACCGGACCTGCGACGGCGCCGGGCCGGTGGTCGGGTTCGGCCTCGCCGACCTGCAGCGGCTGGACGCGTCCGGCGGCAGGGACGGCTTCGGGGGCGCCCGCATCCCCACCCTCGCCGAGGTGCTCGACCTGCTCGTGCCGACCGGGCTCACGCTGAACATCGAGCTGAAGAACTCCGTCGAGGAGTACCCGGGCCTGGAGGAGCAGGTGCTCGCCGAGGTCACCGGGCGCGACATCGCCGACCGCGTGGTGCTGTCCAGCTTCAACCACTATTCGCTGAAGAAGCTGCAGCACCTGGGCGCCACCAGCGAACTGGGCATGATCTACACCGACCCGCTGTACAAGCCGTGGCGCTACGCGCACAAGCTCGGGGTGGGCGCCCTGCACCCGCCGGCGCGCTACCTGTTCACCGGCGGCTACGTCCGCAAGGCGCACGCGGCGGGCCTGGCGGTGCGGCCCTGGGTGGTGAACGCGGACGCCCGGCTCGTGCGCATGTACGAGTGGGGCGTGGACGCGGTGTTCACCGACGTGCCCGGCCTCGCCCGGAGCCTGTACGACCAGGGCGAGTGGGCGCCCGCGCACTAACCTGAGCGCATGAGCAACCCCTGGCAGCCGGAGCGCTGGCAGCCCGTCGACGGCTTCGAGTTCACCGACATCACCTACCACCGCGCGGTGGACGTGCCGGCGGTGCGGATCGCCTTCGACCGTCCCGA